>SUVX01000007.1 GCA_015061725.1 Lentisphaerota bacterium | reverse complement strand
CCTTTGGGGTAAGAACCGAAACTCCCCAGAAATCTTCTGCTTGATCTGGGATATATCTCTTTTTATGACAAAGTGTATCTCAACGGAAAATTTCTGGGGAGTTTCGGTTCTTACCCCAAAGGTCTGCACGGCTCTTCCTGGGTGCGGCGCAAATATTTTGTTCCCGCAAACGGCAAATGGCTGAAAGCAGGCAAAAATACCCTGACACTCTTTGTCTATCCCGGTTCATCCAGCGGTATGTACTGCGGCATACCATCATTCAAAGAGGTGGATACTTTCTTCTTCCCCGGCTTCAAGTTAAAGACAAAAGGCAGCGAAGCGCTTGCCTTCAATCTCTCTGATGCTGAACACTTGAACAATTACCGTCCGGGCGTTCCCCTGAACCTTGAAATGAATTTATCCAGCATCCACGGTCCGGAACAGCCGGGCGTACTGACGGCAGAAATACTGAACAGCGAGGGTAAAGTTCTGCAGAAAGCCCGGACAAAAGGAACCCTCCGGAAAGGATTTAAAACCCACTTTGCACCGCTGAAATTCACAGCACCGGACAAATACGGCAATTACCGTTTTAAAATGTCCTTTTCCACTCCGACTAAAACGCTCTGGACAAAAAGTTGCGCCCTGACCGTCAGCAAACCGGTCAAATTCACTCTTCCTGTGGATAAAAAGCTCAAAAATGCGCCGTTCAAATACAATGTTTCAAAGGACAGTACCGGACACTTCGGTCCCCGTCATCATAAAAACGGCAAACTTATTTATGATTTCAGCAAAGCCGATACCCGCGGAACGCTTGCTTTTTCCATCCGTCCGGTGCCGGAGGCTCCGCTGCTTTTAATGCCCAATGTCAATGCCTCTCCGAAAAATCAACCCAAGTCCAATGAATTTCTCAGCGCCAAAGGTCATCAGTACGACGGTTTTGTTGACGGTTGGATATTCGGCAATATTCTCCCCGGCGGAAGCGGCAAACTTGTCAAAACAGAAGTCAGTACCGCCGACTGGGGAGAAATCAACTGGAATTACACCTTTGAAAAAAGCAAAATGCTCCTGACTGCAAGCACAGTTCATCCGGCATTGAGAATTCAAACCCAATCTCCTGCGCTTCAACTCTTTTCAAACGCCGATTATTATGGAACAGGACTGCCGACCCATGCGGCGGCAATCGTCAACAAAAAACTTTTCAGCACAAAACTTGACAGTAAGTTCCCTATTTCAAAACTCTCTGAAAACTGGATGCTGGTCTGGTTTTCAGGAAATCCGGCTTACACACAGTTTGATATCCCCTGGTTGATTGTTTTCAAGCACAAAGTCAAATCTGTTTCAACCGCCGGAAACCTTGCGTTTGATTTTGGAAAAAAAGGCGCAGGCGAAGTCCTGATAATGCCGCTTTACGGCGTGACTTTACAGCGTCCTCTTGTCACCGCAAAATGGCAGAATTCTCTGCCTGAAGAGGTCGTCAGCAAATGCCGCAAATGGAGCAGAATCCTTGCTGCGGCACCGGAATCCCCCGTCAGAACGTTTCAGGTTGATTTTGCCCGTGACACCACTACGATCAATGACAGATACACCCACAGACTGTTGAACGATGACTGGAAAACTGTTCCTTTAAAAGTTGCCCCCGTCTATCCTCTTCTGCCCTTGATTTTATCTTCTGGAGCAATCAAAGGCGCAGTTCACGCCCCGGCTCTTGATCTTGATTATGCGACTTCTCACGGACCCTTGTTTTCCATCCCCGGCAACGGCGTTACCGTACAGTTCAAAAATCTGCTGCACTATGTCAATGAAGTGCGCGTGGTCAAACAGCCGCCCCGGTCAAAACTGCCCAAAGAGATGATTGCAAGACTGAATAAATTGATGATGCGTTTTCTGCACGGTCCGCTGAAAGAACATCCCGGCAAGTGGCTTTTCTGGAGAGGGAAATTCGTTCCGGGCAACAGTGAGGGGGAAGGCAGCTGCGGATTTTCCGATGTTCTGGAGGCTTTCAGATATTGTGCCTCAAACATCACAGCAAAGCAAAAAATCGAGTTCAAAAAAGAGGTTGAAAATTATTTCCTTTACGAAGGAGTCCTGCCTGTTTCAGCGAACAAATATCTTTTGCCGAAATTGCGCAACAAGACCGCCTCGGCAAAAGTCTTATCTCCGACGGGGAAAAAACTTTACACATTCCACCCCAACGAAGATGATTTTGGTATAGACTCCTGCTGTTGGGAAGCCTTGCGGCTTTACGGTTTGTGGGATTATGCCCGCACCTGCAAGGGTTATCCTTTTATCCGTCAGAACTGGGAAAAAATCAAATACTATTACAACATGATTCCCAACAGTCACGATTGGCCGCTTGGAATCAGCTTTGACACCTTTTCAGGAATCCGTGTCGGTAACGGACTGCAGGAAACAGGAATCATGCACGCCGGTATGACGGCGATGGCACGCATGGCACACGAACTCAAAGATTTTGAAACGCGTGACCGGGCAAGTTATTATTCCGTCATGCAGCTGTGCGGACTTCTGGGAGCCATGTCCGCCAATGCTTATCTGCGCGATTACCGTCCCACTGTTGCCGGAAACAATCGTGAAACAGAAACAACTTACTGCGAATATTACCGCAAAATACATTATTCTGAGTTCAACGAAAACGGCGGTTTCACGCAATATGTCATGAATGCAAAAGGACTGCTGAACTCCCGGGGGTCTTACGTTATGACACCTCTGCCGGAAGTCATGCGTCCCTACCTGGAAATTTTCTCAGAACAGACAGAGGATTTTTTCAATCCGGCTTATGAACACATACCTTTCAACCGTTCATTGCTGCCGATCTCGCCGAAAACACGGCAGTATATGCTCAAAAAATATCCCCTTTCCGCCATAGAATTGTATCAGCGGCGCAAAAATTTTGCATTTGATATATTAGAGCATATAACCGATATCTGTGCAGCTCTGGATTCTCTCGGTGAAGTCAGATATAAAAAACTGTGGAATAAATAATTATGGCATTTGATTTTGAATATGATGTTCTTGTCTGCGGTTCGGGCATGGGCGGTATCACCGCCGCCTGTACTGCGGCTGAAAATGGTTTAAAGGTCGGTATCATAGAATATTTCGGAGAACCCGGCGGTATTCCCGTCAGCGGCAGACTCGGTTCCATTTCAGGCTTCACCCGTCAGGAACATGTGGCTGTTGCAGGTTTTCCGCGTGCGCTTGCCGACCGCCTCAATGCAAGGGGCAAGGCACTGGTCCAATCCGGCGGCAGCAATATCAATCTGCCGCCTTCAACTCTGGTCAGTGAAATTTTTGATCTGCTGGATTTTTACAACATTGATTTTCACTCTTACAGCAAATTGACCGGTCTGGAAAAAGAGGGAGACAAAATCGTCTGCGCTCAGGTTTCCATGAAAGAGGGAATCCGCCGGATCGGAGCAAAACTCTTTATTGACGCTACCGGCGATGCCGACGCCTGCGCCCTTGCCGGATGTCCCTTTGATGTGGGCAGACCGGAGGATGGAAAAGTGCAGTCCGCAACATTGATTTTCGTCATCGGCGGTATTGATAAAGAACACATGCAGGACTATTGGGAACTGCGCAAAGTCTGGAAATCCAAAGTCCGTCAGGTTCCCATCAACCACAGTGTGTTTCAGTTTGTTCCCCACGGGGAAAACTCCAACGAAGTCGCCGTCAATATGACCCATGCGGTCAACGCCGATCCGTTAAGTTCCGCAGGACTTACTAAAATGCGCCGCGCCTGTATCAAACAGGCGGAATATCTGCTCAACTTTTTCAGAACAGAGATCCCCGGGTTTGAAAATGCCTGGATCAGTCACTTTGCCCCGCAAATGGGTATCCGCGACAGCCGCAGAATCAAAGGTGATTACATCTTAACTGCCGATGATGTGCTTTCCGGCAGACGTTTTGATGATGAAATCGCACTGGGCGTATGGAATATAGACGTCCACAGTCCCGACGGCGTGCATACCGGTGTGGGACAGGCTGTTCAATCCCCCTACGGCATTCCGTACCGCTGTATCACGCCGCAGAACGTTTCCAACCTGCTCGTCGCCGGACGCAGTATTTCCTGTGATTTTGAAGCATTCAGCTCCAGTCGTATCAATGCAACCTGCATGGCGATCGGCGAGTTTGCCGGAAACGCCGCAAAGGATATCATCTCTTCCGGAAATATCCGCAAACTTGATGTCAAAAAAATCCAACAACAGGTCAAAGAGATGAAATACCGTTTCTTCTCTGCCCCGGTGCAACCGCAGGATCTTCCCGAACCCTGGTATATCCCGCCGGAAAACGAATAATCGCCTCCCCCTTGTCCTCCGCAGCCTTGTGCGGAGGAGAATCCACTTTTCAAAAAAACGGGGTATTTTGTTGAAGGGGTGATTCAGGCTGTATCGGTGCTTATCTGTCAAATTTAAAAGCTCAACGTCTATTTTGTCCATATGGTCCACCCGGTCCATAAGATGCCTGTTTGTTTCAAATAAAGTCCTGAAAACTTTACTTTTTTGCAGGAAATTTGACCAGAAGTTCCATTTTGACATCCATCAGCCGGGCATAACGTTCTGATTTATGATTCGGCACTGCGATCAGAATGGCGTGATATCCGCTTTTTTTGACCGTAACCAGCTGGGAGACCGTCTGGATCCCCCGTCCGGGCATGTGATTGTAACTGAGCAGCAATTCAGTGAACCGCATACGCCGGAGAGCGTTGGTATCTTTGAGAAATTCTTTTTTGAAGTTTCCCGCTTCGTAGACAGAAAAATTCATCGTTCCTCCTGCCGCCCGCCGGGCCGAAAGGCGGTAGATACCTGCCGGAAGATACATATATTGACGGATTTCCGGATATTTACCCCTGCCGAAACAAAGGTTATTTGACCAGCCTTTGACTTTGGTCCAGTTCCAGAAACTTTTGAAATCATCGCTTGTTCCCAGTCCGACCTGTTCATAAAAGTACCAATGCGCCAACTGAGGATGGCTGCCGCGCACCTTGGGATCACCGGCTTCGCCCTCTTTGAACTGACCGTTGCGGATATAATTTTTTGCCGGTCCGGAATTGGCGGCGATACGGAAAGCAACCGCAGTTATTGCCGGATATTTTTCTGCCGTTTTCTGCCAGAATTTCAACTTTTCAGCCTTTGTCATACCTTTGCAGGCTGTTTTTTCCACTTTCTGCAGGGCTTTATCTGAAGACTCCATAAGATAATTTTCGATCACATCACGGTAGCGTTTATAAATCAAATCTTTGGAAAGATCGACCTTTTTGGCTTTGGTGGAAACAGAAAAATACCAGTAAAGATTTTCAGGTCCGGAAATTTTCCGTGCAAGTCTTTCAAAATTCCTGTCAGCATTTTTTGCCTTGATGATGGCGGCACTGATTTGTTCCGGAGTCGGATTTTTTGCTTCCCGCAATTGTTTTGCAAGCAGATAGCGGTCTGCAAGACAGCGCAGATATTCAAAATAAGTTGTTATGATATCAAGACGCTGTTTTTGTCCGGAAGTCATTTTTTCCTTTGCCGCTTTTGCCAGGGAAACGGACATTTTTTCCATATCTCCCGGACGGATACCGACAAATTTTTCAGTTCCGTAAGTGGGAATATTCACATCTGATTTAAGATCGTCTTTTTCACGCTGATAGATAATCTCCCATTGCTCAAAGTATGCTTTGACATGAGGAGCTGCGCTGGGACCGAAGGCTTTGGTACAGTATTCTGTCATCACGGCATCCGGATCGGTATCAACATCCCAGAGGATCCGGGCAAGGATATACTGTTTGGGCGCTCCAGCTGCAGGGATCGGATACATCTCAGAAAAGTATTCCTTCACCCCCATCTTGCGCAACATTTTCAGGCGTTTTGAAAGAAATTCCGGATAATGCCGCACTGTCGGATAACGGATATCCATCTGATGATCCCAGAGTCCGGCATGTTTCAAGCCCTGTTTGATAAATCCCTCAAAATCAGTATAATTCATCCCCATTCCAATAATTCCCGGGTGAATGGGAACATCTTTCGGGATCCTGTTGGTATTGGCACCGTAAAGCAATACACGCGCTTTCAGTTCCGGACGTTTTTCCCGGGCTTTATCCAGAACCTGTTTGTAAAAAGTGAAAAAACGTTTGGAGTAATCTGCCGGATAAGCCGGATCATCCATCGCAAGACAATCTTTACATTCACAGCAGTTTCCCGCACCGTCATTTACACCGAAACTTGCACCGTCACCCGCATCTTTTTTTTCGTTTCTGATCAGATAATCAACACACAGTGCCTGAAAATCCCTGTTGCTGACACAGGGCTGCCAGCCGGCGTGGGGATTGGCGTAATAAATAAAACGCTTTCCTTTGATGAGCGGATAATATTCCGGATGGGTCTTGCCGTATTTTTTTGGAGGAATAATCGTTCCGAATGAGTGCCAGGCAATATTCCTTCTGCTGGCGGCAAGATAAAATTCAAGGTCGATCGAACCGCCGCGGTTTGTTGTCCAGTTCCGGGTATTGAAATCAGGGATCATCACTTCGGAAATCTTTTCAGGCATCTGCCATTTGCTGTTATCCGGAAATATCCACCCGAGTTTCTCCCCCGGTCCCACCTGATCGACGCCAAGATATTTGCGGAGAAAATAATTGCCCGCATAACCGTAGGCGTACTGGTCACGGCACATCAGCAGACAGATATTCTTTTTGCCTTTTATCGTGACAGGATAGGTGATGACAAAGGAATCCTTGAACTTGCCCCGGAGCGGTTTGGAAAAACTTTTATCCACGCCATCCTCACGGGTGATCAGAAAGATCGTTTTGGCAGCAGCCTTTTCAAAGGGGACGACTGCAACTTTGCGTTTGAGCGTTCTGCTCAGTCTGGCGGCAAAGGTTTCCGCCGTTTTCCGCAAAGCACTTTTACGCGGTTCTCCTTTGGCTGCAAGAGTCGTTACCTGAAACTCAGGCAGCGCCGCAAAGGCGGCAAAAAACATAAAAAGTGTTGAAAATATAAGCGGGTTTTTCATCATATTTACCTGAATTGCTTCATTTTTTGACCTGAGAAATCTTTTTGCTTATCCGGGAAAGCTTCCTGTTTATAATCGCCAGACTGGGAGCGGTACAACTGGAGTGCTCAGTTCCCGGAATGGAGTAAAAGAACACATTTTCATTTTTATAAACCCGGCGCATACGCATTATGAGCAGCTGATTTTCTTCCACGCGGGCAGGCCAGTCCAACGCCGGATCACCGGCAAAGCAGGTGATCGGCGGCGTATCTTTTGCCGCGTGATAAATGGGAGCATATTCATCGATCAGAAAATCACGGGTAGCGGGATCCTTTGCCCGGCGCTCGTTGAGTATCTGAAAGTGAGTACTCATCTGTCCTGTGATCGGAAATACTCCGGCGATCTGTTTGGGTGAAATACCGAATGCGGCAAGATAACGCTTATCAAGCGCGATCATGGCAGAAAGATAACCGCCGGCAGATTGTCCGGCAACATAAACCTGTTTGGCATCCCCGCCGTATTTTTCAATATTTTTGATGACCCACGCCACTGCGGCGGCGGCATCATAAATGTAATCAGGACACTGGGCGCGTTTGCCTGAAAGCCGGTAATTCACCTGTACTGAAGCCACCAGTCTGGTGTCGATCGCAGCCAACATTCTTTTGCCGCCAGCCCGCAAACCGCCGCCATGGAAATAAATCAAGGTGGGAAATTTTGTCCGGTCATCCGGAACGATCAAGTCAAGTTTGCACCGTTCTTTACGGTAAGCCGCATCACCCTGTACCGGAGCGTTACTGTCATAGTAGGGAATATCTTTCCACTCTTTTGCCGCGAGGGTAATGGAAAAAATAAGTACGGAGAAAATCAATATTTTGTGCATTTGTTCAAATCCTCTTTTTTAAATTGAACCATATAAATAAGGACGGTTTTCGTAATCAGCGATTGCCTCAACATGTCCGTCTGCAAAACCGGTATTACCGCTGCCGTTATGACGGCGTCCCAGATTTTTTGTTCTCAATCCCTCTTCGCTGCTTGTGGTGTACCATGGATTATGTGTTGTTCCCTTGAGCCTTGATGCTGTATCGACAAACAGCAGCAGTTTAGAGTGGTATCTGTGCCGGGTGAGTTTATTCGTTGCCGCAGTGTTGCCGACAGAATAACTGTAGCCATAGGAGGTCACTGCCGGACCGCCGAAAATAACCGGTGCCGGACACTGGTAAATAACCGCCGCCTGCGGATTGATTTTGTAACGTTCCTTACCGTAAGTTTTCACAGCCCCCCAATAGGTCGTACCGACATAATGCCAGAAATATTTTAAAGTAACTGAATTATTACTGTATGTCGCTCCGTAGGAACTGCCTTCCCCTGTGTCATAACAGAAAAAAGCGTGGTCGTCATTATCTCCTGCATAGGTCAGCATCAATCGTGAAAGCGTTCCCACGTTGTTTGCACACTGTGTCTGCTGCGCCCTCGCCCGTGCCTTCTGCAGCGCAGGCATCAGCATCGCCGCCAGTATCGCAATGATCGCAATCACAACCAGCAGTTCAATCAGCGTGAACGCTGATTGAGTGAAGATGTGAAGGTGTGAAGAGCATTTTTGACCGTTGTCAAAAATGCGTGAAGTGCGCCCTTGCGGGCGTAAGGATGTGTCGTTTTTATAAATTATTTTGAGGTAATAAAACGGCAAAACCCTAACTTTACAAGCAGCACTCACCAGCAGCTCAATCAGCGTAAACGCTGATTGAATGAAGCACGGCTCTGCCGTATGAAGCATTTGCCTGCGGCAAATATGAAGCGCACTGTCTGTGCATGAAGCGCTTGCTTTGCAAGCATTATGGTGTACCCCCAAAGCCGGTTTCTGCGGCGCTTTCCTCCGTACTTTTCCGTACCTGTCCGTACACATCCGTACCAACGCGCCGCCCCCTGCGACTTGCATACCGGTACGGTTATACAGAACTTTTACATGATTACGGCAATATTGTGCAATAACCACCAGCAGTTCTATATAAAGTAAAGGGGTGTGATGCGATTTTTGAAGACGTTTTTCAAGCCCTGTACATCTGTTCATATATGACCTCCTGAACTTAAATCACCTGATCAATGTTGAGCAATGAATACGGCAGCAGCCAGTGACGGTACGCTGATTGCGGTGAAGATATCCGCAGCTGCAGCAGATCGACCGCCTTTTTTGCCTGCATGGGATTGTGAAAGTAAATGGCGGGAACGGATATGTTTTTTTTATCGCTTCCGGTAATGATTTGAACATATTTTCCGTAAAAACTTTCTTTGGACTGCCAATTGGTCACGACAAGGATTTTTTTGCTCCGCTTGTGCAGGAGATACTCCAACGGCTCAAAATCAACGATGCCGCTGCCGAATTCCTGATCGGCAAGATATTTGATTTTCTGCCAGGCGATATTATTCTGATAATTTCCGGTAACACAGAGTTTGATTTTTCCTCCTCCGGTGGAAAGAAAACGCCGGGTGATCTCAAAAAGTGCATCCAGACAATAAAAACGGATACAGTCAGCTTCAAGAGCAAATTCCGGATTGCAGTTGAGGAATACCAGCGGCCAGTTGGCAGGCTTATGTTTCATCACATCTGCCAGATCTTCCAGGCTCATGATGGACCAGACAAGTGCTCCCGAACAATGGGGATTATTGAAAAGTTCTTTCAGCTGCTGGGCCTGAGTTGCACTGTCACCGGCGGCAGAATAAAACAGCATTTTGTATCCGCGGGCAGAAAGTTCGTTGTAAAGGGCAGGAAAAATCGTGCTGCCGATCCTTTCCGGCACAATATCATCAAACAGAACTGCGGCAAGCGGAGGCGTCTTTTTTTCTTCAGGAAGAGCGTGCGAAACAAATGTACCGTGAGCGCGGCTGCGTTCGATCAATCCCTTTTTACGCAATTCGTTCAGCCCCCGGGCAAGAGTGATATGGGATATGCCGATCTGTTCGGCAAAAATCCTGTCAACAGGCAGACGCAAACCGGGCTGAATCTTTTTTTCAGTAACAAAGGTTTCAAAAACCCCGGCAAAATAAAGGTAGAGCGGAATACCGTTTCCAGCAGGAGATGCAAGCCTTTCACGAAGATCCGTCAGCCATGAATATGAATTTTCTTCCATCGTAACCAACCTTAACCAATGTTTTAATAGAAATAAAATAGCATCTGTTTCTGATTTGTCAAGATACGGTAAACAAATAAAGAAGATTTTTCAAAAAATTTTCTGCAGCACGATAACAGAAAGGTTACAAAACTTTTTTGACACCGTTTTATAAAGTTTCCGGATGCCGCTCAAATCCTTAGCCGTAACAAATGGTTCTGTTTTTTGCTCTGAAAGAAAAAGAACAGCCTTTTTTATTTTCTGATTCTGCTGTTTTCACCTTGAAAAAAAGCAGAACAAAGCGTATAGTATACATTAGTAAACAAACATTAAAACTTTTTCCCGGTATTATGGAAAATTATCAGAACGAATTGAGAAAAATCATCGACGGCAGGGAGGAATCCGGCCATCCGCTTTACCACCGTCTGCTTGAAAGTATGTCGCAGATGATCTCAGACGGCAGGATCCCCGACGGGACCCGTCTGCCGCCGGATACCGTTCTTGCCGGAATACTGGGGATCAGCCATATCACCTGGGCAAAAGTCATCAACACTCTGCGCCAACGGGGAATCGTTGAGCGCAGCCGTCAGCGGGGAACTTTTATCCGCCGTCCGCGCAGAACTGCCGCCATGGCTGAGGGAAAATCCAACGTGATTGCAATCTTTATGGATACAATCACGCCGCAGGAGATGAATTCGGATTTCATGGATACGTTACAGGAGGAACTTTCCCGCAACGGTTTCCGTCCCGCGTTTATTTCCGCCGCAGAAAGCAGTCAGATCCAATACGCTCAGGTTCTCAATGCGATGAATATGCCTGAATGTTGCGGCGGTCTCATCTGGTCGCTTATGGATGATGCACAAATCCAATCTCTTCTTGAAGTACGTCCTCCTGCATGGCCGCTGGTCTTTATGGCGGCGGATCACGCCCTTGACGGTGAAAAAAAGCACTCTTTTCTTCACTATGACGGTTTCCATGCCGGGATGGAAATTGCAGAGCGTTTCATTGCTTCCGGCGGCAGATATATCTCTGTTCTGCTCTGTGAACGGCATTTGTATCAAAGCGGACTTCAACGGCTTCAGGGTATTGAAGAGGCTTTTTCCCGCGCGGATCTGCCTGCAAAAAATGTGGAGGTCATCCGTTGGGAAAACGAAGAGGAAACTCTTTTAAAAGTCCTCAACCGCCGTCCTGACTCCCTGCTGGTTGCCATCGCTCCCATGGAAATAAAACTTTTGAAAAAAGCACTGCTGTCAAAAAATATCCCATTGTCTTCTCTCGGGAAAGCCATCGGTATCACCCCGTCAGGATTTCCCGAAGATCATCTCTGGGATCTGCCGCTGTATCTCTTTGATACAAAAATGCTCTGCCGTCAGGCAGTTGATGTTCTGCTCAAACACCTGAAAAATCCGGAGTCCCCCTTCTGTCACAAGCTCCTCAAAGGAAAAATTCAAAAACACCAAGTGTCTTATTTTTAACATAAAAACTCCAAGGTTTTCATCATGAAAAAAATGCTCTGCGCCGCACAAATCGGCTGCGGCAAATTTGCCCATCAGCAGGATTTGCCCAATCTCTCAACTCATCCGCTTGTTCATCTTAAATACGCCTGCGATGTCAATATCGACAACGCCCGCGCCACGGCTGAGGAATTCAAAATCCCCTGTTACACCGCAGATTTTATGGATGTCATCAATGATCCTGAAGTTGACTTCATCAAAATTGCCACCAGTCACGAAGCGCATCTGCCGATCATTGAAGCCGCCGCCAAAGCCGGAAAGCACATTTTCTGCGAAAAACCGATGGCAATGTATGATGAAGAAGCTTACAAAATCATCCGTGCCGTCCGCCGCGGCAAAGTCAAAATCTGCGTTGACCTCAACCGCCGTATGTCCCCCGCCATGCAGGCCCTGAAAAAGCAGTATCTTGCTCACGCTGCCGATCCGCAGCACAACCCCTGGCAGTACGTTGAAACGGTCCGCGAAATGCTGCCAGAAGAAAATCTCCCCCACCTCAATATCCGTATTCAGGACGAAAGTTCCTCCTACGGTCTCGGACACCTTGATCCCCTCACCGGCGGCGGTGAAATCATCGGCGAATCCGTCCACTGGATCGACCTTGCCTGCTGGCTCTTCGCCCCGCAGCTGCCCTGCGAAATCACCGCATGGGGTTCCAGCAGACTCTCTCACGGTATTTATCTGAAATTTGACGGCGGCGCCTCCATGACTTTGGACTTCTCCTGCTCCGGTACCTTTGACTACCCCAAGGAACAGTTTGAACTGACCCACAATGCCGCATTCTTCCGCAGTCTGCATTTTGTGGAAAATGAATACTACGGTTTCCCCGGCGCCGGTAAAGAGTCCTTCGCCCTTCAGCATGACCCCTATCCCGAAATGGGTGACGGTTTTGAAAACTTCAAAGCAAAATATTTTGCAAAAGTTCAGAACAGCACCAACAGCAAACTGATCGAAAATACCACACCGCTCACCGTGGATAAAGGTCACCGCGCCATGCTGGACGGCTTCATCGACGCCATCCTCAACGATAAACCCTCTCCCTGCGACGAAATGGCAGGTTTCCGTTCCACCTACCTCGCACGCCTCGCCATCCAGTCCATCCGGACCAAACAAACCCTCCCGGTCCAAATCGAAGACATCACCCCCTGCATCTTCTGATAAAGGGGGATTGTTCCTGGGGAAGGGGAAAACTTTTTTTCACGAGAAAAAAAGTTTTCCCCTTCCCCAGACCCCAACCCTTTTCAAAAAAAGCGGGGTATTTGTTGGTGGTTGATTACACCGTTTTTTGAAATTCTTCCCCCCTTGTCCTCCGTAGCCTTGTGCGAAGGAGGATCCACTTTTCAAAAAAAGCGGAGTATGGCTGCTTCCGTTGGTCGCAGCAGAGAGGCACTCCCTTATCCGTTTGTTTCCGTTAACTACCGTTTGTTTCCGTTTTTATCGTTCCGCACCAACCACGGTTGCCATCAGGCAAGTCCGGTATTTTATTTCTCTTCTGATCTGTATTTCCAGGGCGGAACCGGGGAATCATGCTGCCAGAGTCCGAGTTTGGCTCTTTTAGCGGCGTAATGCGCTGACTCTATTTCGTCCTCGCCGCGGGCGTAGTTTTCATAATACCAGGCGTGTCCCTCACGCACCATCTCAAGGTTGATGAACCGGCTGTCCAGATGAACTTTGCCGACGGCTCGTCCGTACCGGTCAAGGTTGACAACAGTTACAGTCACCTCTTTACCCAGAATCTTTTTCCGCAGAGCATCACGGGCAACGATGCCGTGTTCCTGCTTTGCCTCAGGCGCATCTATACCGTAAAAACGGACTTTGTATTTTTTATCGTTATTAAGCAGCGTAATGGTATCTCCGTCATAAATTTCAATGGCACGCCCTTTGATAACTTCATTCCGCGCAGCCTGACTGTCGATCGCCGTTCCGCCCGGCAGAAAAACCCGCAGACGGTAGGGAATGAGTTCCTTGTGCTTGAGCAGCTCCAGTCCGAAATCCCCCATGCGGTCAAGATTGAACAGAAATCCGCCGAGAACAATGAAAAACACCCAGGTCAGATACTTGAGCGACACCTTGAACGGATTTAATTTTGAGACGATCTTTTTAACCTCTTTTTTGGCAGAACTGCTGCCTTTGGATGATTTTTTCGGGGGCATGACAAATATTTCCTTTTTCTGTTTTGGTTACGTTTTTGAATATACAGCAAAATCTTTTTTTTGCAATCCCGGAAACTCAAAAAAGGCAATAAAAAATCCGCTGGAAGAAAACCGGCTACTCGACCGAGCCGGTGTCCGCCGGTTTGCCCCCAAGATTGCCTGCGAGGCGCCGCCGCAGGTTGTATTTTTCACAAAAAAAATGAGACAAGAACAATAAAAAATCCGCCGGAAAAAAACCGGCGGAAAGATGTCAGATGAAAGATGAATTTGACAACTTATTTTTTGTCGGAATCATCCTTTTCTTTTTCGCGTTCATTGAAAACAGCCTGATCGGCAAGAGAAACTTCTCCCTCGACCTGTCCGTTATCCAGCGGGTTGTCCACGCGGGCGGCGAGGTCAACAAAGAGTCTTCTCAAGTCAATGAGACCGCCTCCGAAGAACCAGACGGTGGTAATTGCCGCTGAGAACACCGGAACGCCCAGGTACACCACGAAGAAGTAGGTTCCCCACCACTGGGGCTTCCACGGAGAAATCACGTTCCAGATGACAACCAGAACAAACGTTCCGAGGAACTTGTAGATAAAGGAGTAAGTAAACACACTCCAGGAGATGATTTTGTCTCCGGTGGTATATTCCGGCGTGATACCGATCATCTTCTTGAAGACGTTGCGGAAACTCCATTTGAACGGAGCCTGTTTTTCATCACCGACGTTGTAAATACCGCGGTGCAGCATTCTGTCAAGGTTGAAAAGTCCTTTGTAGGTCACAAGGGAGCCGACAACGTAGATCAGCAGACAGAAGACCATGATGATAAAGTTGATTTCAATGGAGTTGATGGGGAACTTGTGCGGAACCATTCTCCAGACAATCCAGGGTTCAAAAGGACTGGAACAGGCAGCGAGAAATTCGCCCACGGGAATATGCCAGTTGTTGGCAACCAGCCAGGGATAAACCGTCGCCGCCCAGTTGCGCTGCAAAAAGATAAAAGACAATGCCAGAACCATACCGGAAATCAGAGAACTGAAAGCTCCGGTGGTATTGCCGAATCTGCTGTAAAGTCCGAAAACAATCATCGGACCGGCACCGATCCACATGGAGCAGACGATGGTAACGAACATATTGACATAGTCCAGCTGGGACATGAAGAATGAACCGATGAACCAGAAAAGTCCGCAAAGGATTGAAACGGTTTTGATGATGAAAACATGTTTTTCAGTCGTCAGACCGGACTTCATGAACGGGATCACGCAGTCCTGAGCAATCGTCTGCGCCGCCGAGAACAGACGGGAGTCATCGGTTGAAAGCATCATCAGCAGAATGAAGAGGGCAAACAAGCCGACCAGACCGGTGGGCAGAATGTGGCGCAAAGTCACAGGCAGCATCATCTGGTGATACAGAGTGAAGAATTCCTGATACTTTTCTTCAGCTTGAGGCACACCTTTAAGTCCTTTGTGGATCGTCTCAAGGTGGGGGGTATCCAGGTTCACATCATGAGAAAGCGGGGCATCCTGCGGACGGGTTCCGCCGATGATGTGATCGCGCGGCGGCAGAGCTTTAACGCCGGCAACGAGTTTGCTTTTGAGAGCAGCATCTCCGTCAGTAACTTCTGTCAGCACCTGTTCGCTCAAACGGTCACGGATGACTTTGGCTTCTTTGGCAAGACTCGGATGGTTGAGCATACTGATAACCATGATGACCAACAGAATATACATGACGCTTGAGAACATGCCGCGCCAGGTACCCATAATACCTGCCATTTTCTGTTCGTGCGGAGAACGGGCGGCAACACCGGAACCGGTTCCCAGCCAGTTGCCGCGGTTGATGATGGTGGAGTAAACCGTCACAACCAGAGCAAACATATTGAAATCACGCAGTTTGGAAACATCGTAAGGATTGAGGAAACTCTGTCCGGCAGCACGGTCACTCATGGTAGTCACGATGACTTCGCTCCAGGAGAATTTACAGATAATGAAAATCGTGAAGATGATCAGCAGCGGATAACAGATGAATCCCTGAATGGTATCCGTAACCATAAGAGAAAGCGTACCGCCCAGATAGCAGATCAGCACGCAGAGAGAAATCATAATCAAAGTCAGAACAAGAAATGTCTGGATCTCAATACCGAAAAGTTTGAAAGACTGGGGCAATCCGGTATAATAGATCATAAAACGCGCTGCCAGAGCCGGACAGAGGCAGTTGGCGAGCAATTCAGCAAAGGACCGCAGCGCAGAAGCGTAAATACGCAGCGGACGGTTATAGCGCATTTCGAGGAACTGTCCGATACTCATCACGCGGGTTTCGCGGAAACGGTAAGTAATAAAGCCTGTCAGACCGATAAAAATGCTCAACGGTGCCAGAATATTGTTCCAGAAGTTCATGGCAAATCCCGTCTTGTAACACGCCTCGGTGTAACCGATCAGGGTAATAACAGCCAAACCTTCGGCGACACCGCTTACGCTCAAGACGTAACGTCCAGCCACACGTCCGGCGGCAAGATAGTCGGAGACACCTTTGATGTAACGGCGGGAATAAAATCCCAGCCAGACGACAAATGCCATCGGCACAACGGCAATGATCCAGTCTAAAATACTCATACTTTCTCTCTTTTTTTAATTTTGGAATAAAAAGACCCTTACCGTAATATAATTTTACTTTTAATGTTTGTCAACATCATTTACCACAAAAAATTGCTTTTTTGCAATCTTTTTCTGCAGGCATGAAATCGGATAAAAACGAAAGACGGAATTGAAAAAGCCCGGAATTTCACCTGTTTGTCAAATACACAAAAACAGTTTTAAATGGACCCGATGGACCGGATTGACCAAATGGACGTCTTTAACGCAGAATTGTCCATCCGGTCCACAAGGTCCATCAAATACTGATTTATACCGGAAATTTCAAGCGGGAAATCAATATGAGTTTTTGTCATAAACCGTCGATGAGGCAAAAACGGCGTTCAAAGCGGCGATATAAACACAAAAACAACGGCAAAATTTTACTTTGCGACCATTTTTCAAGAATTTCACAAGGGATAAAACGAAGCCGGGGGATTTTTTGCAAAGCTTTTTTTAAAAAAGCGTCGATCAAAGCGGCATAGCCGCTGCGACACGCCGTTTTTTTTGTTTTACTTTTTTTTTCGCAAAAAAAAGTAAATGGAGCCAATGATCGGAATCGAACCGATGACCTATTCATTACGAGTGAATTGCTCTACCGACTGAGCTACATTGGCATCACATGTCTAATAATATATACGCTGAAACAATATTTGTCAAATCTATGTTGATAAAAGTGGAAAAAAAATAAAAGAAGAGTTATATTAAGTATTAAAAGTTTTGTCATTCTCTAATATAAGGATATAAAAAATCATGTCAGATATGATAAATGAAGCAGCGGAAGCACCGGTGGATTTCATCCGTGCGATTGTAGCAGAAGAGGTAAAAGCCGGTAAACACGGTGGAAATGTGATGACCCGTTTTCCTCCGGAACCCAACGGTTATCTGCATATCGGACACGCCAAAGCCCTGTGTCTGGACTTCGGTATTGCCGATGAATTCAACGGCAAATGCAATCTGCGTATGGATGACACCAATCCGACCAAAGAGAACTATGAATACGTCAACTCCATCATTGAGGACGTGAAATGGCTGGGATTTGATCCTGAGGAACGCATTTACTTTGCCAGTGATTACTTTGAACGCATGTATGAGTGCGCCGTAGAGCTGATCAAACGCGGCAAGGCATACGTCTGCGATCTTTCTTTTGAAGAATGGGAACAGTACCGCGGCAACCTGACGGAGCCGGGCAAAAACTCTCCCAACCGTGACCGCAGTGTGGAGGAAAACCTCGACCTGTTCCAACGCATGAGAAACGGGGAATTTGAAGACGGTGCGATGGTTCTGCGTGCAAAAATTGATATGGCAAGTCCCAATATCAACATGCGTGACCCCGTGCTGTACCGTATCCGCAGAGAACACCATTTCCGTCACGGGGACAAGTGGTGTATTTATCCCATGTATGACTTTGCACACCCGCTGGAAGATGCATTTGAGGGAATTACGCACTCACTCTGTACGCTGGAGTTTGAAATCCACCGTCCGTTCTATGACTGGCTGCTGGAAACGTTGGATTATCCGCACCGTCCGCGCCAGATCGAGTTTTCACGGTTGAATCTCAACTACACCGTCATGAGCAAACGCAAACTTCTGCAGCTGGTCAAAGAAAACCACGTCAACGGCTGGGATGATCCGCGTATGCCCACCATCAGCGGATTGCGCCGCAGAGGTGTTCCCGCCGCTGCAGTCAGAAACTTCATCAAGGGCGTGGGTATCACCAAATTTGACGGTGTGACCGATATGGTCCGTCTGGAAAACAGCATAAGAGAAGAACTCAATGCCACGGCACCGCGTTTTCTGGCGGTTCTGGACCCGATTCCGGTGGAGATCATCAACTATCCTGAAACGCCGGTCGAACCGCTGATTGCCGTCAATAATCCTGAAGATCCCGAAGCCGGCAGCAGAGAACTTGCTTTCGGCAGAAAACTTTATATTGACAGAGCGGACTTTATGATTGAGCCTCCCAAGGGCTACTTCCGTCTGGCGCCGGGCAAAGAGGTGCGCCTGCGTTACGGATATTATATCAAGTGCGAATCCTATGAAACCGATGCGGACGGAAACGTGACCAAAGTTCTCTGCAGTTACGATCCTGAAACCCGCGGCGGTTCTTCTCCCGACGGACGCAAGGTCAAGGGAACGATTCACTGGGTCAACGCTGATACGGCGATTGAAGCGGAAATCCGTCTCTACGACCGCCTGTTTACAGCGGAGTTCCCCGGACTGGAAAACGGTGAAAAGGTTGACTTCTTAACGCAGCTCAACCCCGATTCCGTCAAAACCGTCACGGGTTATCTGGAACCTGCACTGGGAGCGCTTGCCGTCGGCAGCGTGGTGCAGTTTGAACGTACCGGTTACTTTGCCGTTGATCCTGATACGGAAAAGGCGGGTAAGATGGTGTTCAACCGTACCGTGAGTTTGAAAGACTCTTGGAACAAAAAGAAATAACGGGAAATATCTATGCTGAAAAAACTGGCGGAACCATTCATCTATGCGGGGCGGGTGCTTTTTCTGAGTGCCCGGCGGTACGGTGCGGACCAGCACAATCAACGTGCGGTGGCATTGACTTATTACACATTGTTTGCAATTGTTCCGCTGGCGGCATTGACTTTCGGTATCGCCAAGGGGTTTGATATTGAAACGCGCCTGCGCCTGATATTGAATGAAAGATTCTCCCAGCATGAGGAACTGCTCAAATACGTCTATCAGTTTGCCGACACGACTTTGAAACAATCAAGCGGCGGACTGGTTGCGGGCGTTGGTGTGATTGCCTTATTCTGGACCGTGATGTGGCTGGCGGGCAACATAGAAAAAGCGTTCAACGCCGTCTGGGGACTGCCGCCGCGCAAAAATCTGATCCGTAAATTCAGTGATTACCTGGCAATCATGCTGTTGATTCCGGTCATGCTGGTCATTTTGAGCAGCGCGGGCGTGTTTCTGCGGGCATTGTTCGATAATCTGAGTCAGAAAATTTCCTTTTTGGGCAGTGCGCCGGCGTATTTATTCAGTCTTGCGGGCAATCTGACGCCGATTGTTCTGATTATCGGATTGTTTTTCCTGATTTATTTAACTTCTCCCAACACAAAGGTACGGATACTTCCGGCATTGTTTGCGGGCGTTGTTGCGGGGCTCTTGTTTCAGGCATTGCAGGACGGATTCTTTTATCTGCAAGGCTCAATTTACCGTTACAACCGCATTTACGGCAGTTTTGCTGCGCTGCCGTTGTTTCTGATCTGGATGCAGTGGTCGTGGCAGATTGCGCTTTTCGGAGCTGAAATCGGTTTTGTGGGACAGAATCTGGATTCGGGGTTATTCGATGACATTTCCGGTGCAGCACTACCGCTCCGCAGCCGCCGTATTCTGCAGCTGACTGTTGCGGCATTGATTTACCGCAAGTTCAAGATGGGGGACGGTGCAAGCAGTATTGCGGAACTTTTGGAGCAAACCCAGGTTTCAGGTATGCGTTTGAGTGAAGAACTCAAAGTTCTGCTTGACTGTGGGTTGATTTTGCGGACGGCGGCACAGAAGAATGCATCTGCGGATTATCTCCCTGCATTGCCGCCTGAAGAAGTGACTGTACAGGACTGCAATTGTCTTCTTGACCGTGTCCGTGAAACAAACACCATCGGCGGAATCCAGACAAAAACGGCGGAAGTTCTGCAAAATTTTGATGCAGCGGATAAAGATTGTACATCAAATAAAAAGATTTTTGAACTTTTGCCTTGACAAATCGTCATTTATCTGTCATATTATATACACTGCATATATGTGTGGTCCGGTAACTCAGTGGATAGAGTAGTTGCCTTCTAAGCAATTAGTCGCAGGTTCGATTCCTGCCCGGGCTACCATTTTTTTGCCTCATCGACGGTTTGTTACAGAAACTCATATTGATTTCCCGCTTGAAATTTCGGGTATAAATCAGCATTTTATGGACCTTATGGACCTTATGGACCAAATGGACAATTCTGCGTTGAAGACGTCCATTGGGTCAATCCGGACAATCGGAGATTTTTAAGGGACAGAGCCTCTTAAACGATTGCAGCAACGTCGCAATCGCTACCTGCTTTTTTTTGCTAAGCTTTTTTTTCATCCGAAAAAAAAGCGTGGTGGTTTTTGGTGGAAGCGTTTGAAGGCGCGGGAGAAAGCGGAGATGTCGGAAAAGTGACACATTTCGGCGAGTTCGCCGATGCGGTACCGGTGGGAGGAGAGGAGTTCAGCGGCAAGTTCCATGCGTGCTTTGAAGATGAATTTGTTGAGAGAGATTCCTGTGTGTTCGAGAAAAAGTTTCCGCAGATAGACTTGAGAAATGCTGCGTTCGGCGGCAAGGCGGGCGGGGGAAAAATCTTCAAAGGGGTTGGCGAGGATGCGCTTGACAAGCTGGCGGAGTTTGAAAGTATCCGGCTGGCGGGAAACGGGACTGCGTTCAGCGGCAAGACAGAGATAAACCAGGTGTTCTATCTGAACGACAGTCCGGGCGTGATCGAATTCTGGGGAGTGGAAATTGCGGTAAACGGATTCAAAAATCTTTAGTATTTCTTCGGCGTGTTCGGGGCGTGGAGTCATTTTTCCGTGGGGAAAGGCATTGAGAAAAGCGTTGTAGATTCTGCGTCCGCGTTCGCCGTGAAAATCGATCCAGATATGGCGGTATTTTTTTGAGTCATTGCTGTAATAAAACCGGTAGAGCCGGTTGCTGTCACCGGTGCAGATGACAGCGGGGGATTGCAGATGCAGGAGAGAGTCATCAAGTTTCAAATCAACGGAGCCGGAACAGATCATTTCAAGAGAAAATGTATCCGGCGCGAAATGACACGGGGAATGGATATAACTGCCGTCAAAGGTGCAGTCTTCGGCGTGGGTGATGAGCAAGTCATCAAAATAATGAACGGAATCCAAAGTATCCTCCTGAATGTATCTTACTTCTGTAAAATACCACATTTCCCATGCAAGTCAACAGGAAACGGGACAAATTTTATCAAAAAAGTCAAATTATTTATCAAAGCGGCAAACAAAAACATTGCTTATTTGTTTGAAACAAAAACTTTTGCACCTATATTAAAATGGTATAATTTCAAACAAAAAGCGCTGTTTTTTCTGAAAAACGGTTAAGTCCGGAGGGGGCGAAGCTTTCTTTCAGAAGCGGCGGATGAGAGGAAAGCGAATATGAAAAACGGCAAATTGCAGGCGGCAGTCATCGGACTGGGAGAGGGATTCCGGCATATTGAGGCATACGTCAATCATCCGGATTATGATTTGGTTGCGGTATGTGATCCTCATCCTGATCCGCTCCCGAAGGTTCAGCGGGACAGGTTGACGCAGTATGATCTGGCAAATACGACATTGCGTTATCATGATTACCGTGAAGTGGTGGAAAATCCGGATATCGATGTTGTCTCGGTGGTTTCTCCGGACTTCTTTCATGCGGAGCAGGCGATTGCCTGTATGAAAGCGGGCAAACACGTTCTCTGTGAAAAGCCGATGACGCTTGATCTGGAAGAAGCTGCTGCCATTGTGCGTACCGTCCGTGAAACGGGTATGAAGTTCATGGTGGCACATCCGACACGTTATACACCGGCATTTGTTCTTGCGAAAAAGATGATTATGCGCGGCGATATCGGAGAACTTTTTATGGTTGAAAGCGAATACGCACACAACTACCGCTATATGGATCGGAGTGAATCCAAAAACTGGCGCAAGGATGCCCGGCGTGATCCGTTGCTGGGCGGCGGCTGTCATGCGGTGGATCTTGTCCGCTGGAGCGTGAACGCTCCGGTCGATGAAGCCTTTGCCTACGGTACGAAAAAAGGACTTCCCGATTGGCCGATCGATTTTGATTCCTATTTCTGTCTTTTCAAATTCCGTAACGGTGTTATCGGCAAAGTCATGTGTTCCATCGGCTTGTCACGTCCCTATACCATGCGCAGCGTGTTCTACGGAACAAAAGGGACGATCATCTGCGATAATTTGAGTTCAACCATGCAGCTGTCAAGCGTGCCGTTTTATGACACAAAAGCAGATGCCACGGACTTTATCACCATTCCCGTCGGCGTGAACAGTCACAACGTCGTCCACCAGGTCGGACTGATGGCAGATGTCATCCTGCGCGGCGCTGAAAACCATGCCGACGCCGACGAAGGCGCAAGAACTGTCGCCGCCTGCGTTGCCGCCATCGAAGCCGCCCACACCGGCAAACCCGTCAAGGTCCGCAACGATTTTTAATAAGATTTGGGAGCCGGGGGAGGGGAAAAACTTTTTTTCACGGGAAAAAAAGTTTTTCCCCTCCCCCGGACCCCCTCCTCTTTTCAAAAAAAGCGGGGTATTTTTTTGTCAGTGATTCAAACTGAACAGGTGCTTATCAGTCCTCTCAAACTTAAAAGTTCATTGTCCATTTGGTCCCCCCGGTCCATCCGGTCCATAAGAAGCCTTTTGTTTCAAAAAAAGTCCTGATACGCCCTCTTTTCAAAAAAGCAGGGTATTTTGTTGTTGGTGATTCAGGCTGTTTTCTGAAACACCAGCCCGTTAAATCACTTGACAAAAAGAAATAGCGGCGTTATATTAATAGTTAATTAAACGTTTAATTAACTCAGGAAAGCTTTATGCACCCTCAGCGCTGCACATTACGGAATATTGCGGATCACTGTCAGGTGAGTACGGCAGTTGTCTCTGCTGTGCTCAACGGCAGAACGGAACGCATATCATGTTCGGAGACAACAAGAAACAAAATTCTTGACGCCGCCCGCAAATTGAATTATACCCCCAATGCTCTGGCGCGTTCCATGCGTGAAAAAAAAGTGCCGCTGGTGGGGGTGTTTCTGCGGCAGCATCCGCAGTGGAGCGGTTTGCTCGATAATACCAATGTGCGTATGCTGTCAGCAGCGACAGAGTGTCTCAATCAGTGCGGTTATGAAACGATTTTTGTCCCCTTCACGGATTCCAAAAGCCAATTTGAACGGATGAAAAGCCTGATGTTTTCTGGTTTGCTCGGAGGGGTCATTACCTGTATCATCAATGAGGAGGCAGAAGATATCTGCAATCTGCTTAAAGACTCCGGTCTTCCCTATCTGATCCTGGGGAATCCGCCGGTTCAGGATGCTTATTGCCTCTATTACCGTGACACGATCTCATGTCGCAAATATCAGGCACTTGCAGCATCACGGAATCTGCATCATTGTTTTTCTGTGGCACCCGCATTTACGGATAAAAAACATGTCGTTTTTCGTAAAATTCCTTATCCGGATCACTTTATCTGGAATGCTCCGGAGGTTCCGGAAGAAACAGTCCGGTGTGTCGCAGATGATTCGCTTTTTGTCATCATGGGCATGAGTATTTATCGGCAGTTGACTTCCTGCGGATTTGTCTGTAAAAATTTTGTCATCGCCGAAGCTTTTGAAGATCAGAGCAGAGTACCTGAAAACTTTGATGCTGTTTTTGTCCGTCAGCTCTCTGCAAAAGCGGAACACATCGCAGAAATTTTCTGTCCCTGGCTGCTTGAGAACAGAAAACCGGATACTTTTCATAAGGTACTGGAAATGGAAGAACATCATTTTGAATTCCGATTCAACAACATATAAGGAGAACAAAAAATGGAATCCACTCTCAAAACAACTCAATCGACATCTGTTCTGCATCGGGGAAAAATACTTCCGCAGGGCGGTTCGCTTCATGCGCCGAAGGCGTGCTTCACCCTCATTGAGCTGCTGGTCGTGATCGCGATCATTGCCATTCTTGCAGCGATGCTGATGCCTGCGCTGCAGAAGGCAAGAGACACTGCCAAGGCAGCCAACTGTCAGAGTAATTTCAAAACGCTGCTGAATTACCACATGCTTTACACTGATGGTAATAAGGGATGGATGCTCCCCTGTCTGGTGGGATGGGATGTGACTGGAGGAAGTCAGCCGCACACCAGCTGGGCAAGAACACTTTACTATTACGTCCACGGCTCCAAGTGGAATACCAATATCATCTATAAAGAGCTACTCTGCCCGGCAGAACCCAAGATCCTCACGACCAGCAATCCAAAATACAATCTGATTTATAATCCCAACTGCGGCTATGATCCCAAATACAGTGCTTATTATCCCTATAAAAAACTTATTTCCGTTCCCAAACCCAGCACCAAAGTTGCCTGGGGGGATCTTTATATGGATCATCCGAGCAGCAAGGACTACTATTTCATCGGACAGGGCGGCAGCAGTCTGATTGCGGCACCGGGTGTGTGTTACAAAGAGTTCGGTTTGAAGCACAATGGCTTTACGACTCTGGGGATGCTGGACGGACATGTGACCAAAGCGGATTATCATTATCTCAAAGGAAATATGGAAACACCCCGCTATAATTTTCTTGTCCGTTTTGATAAATAAGGAGACGGGAAAATGAAAAAAATCTATGTTCTTTTACTGTTTTTCTGTCTGGCTTTGAGTGCCGGGAACATAACCGTCATTCTGCCCGTCAAATCAACTGTAACGGAAAACACAGCGGCAAAGGAATTGCAAACCCTTTTGAAAAAGACATCAAAAGTCACCATTGCAAAAGAGGGCGTAAAAACTTCCGGTAAAGTGATTTATGTCGGCAGCACCGCTGTTGCAAAAAAACACGGCGCCGTCAAAAATTTTGACGGTGATGAATGGCTGATCCGGGCAATTGACGGAAACAGCATCATTCTCAACGGCGGCAGACGCGGCGTGATCTACGCTGCCTACGAACTTCTGGAACGCCTGGGAAATCTGATGTTCCTCGACCAGTACACCACGCATGGTCCTGAAAAGGAACCGGAGTGGAGCAAAAATTATGCCGTTTCAGGCAAAATGCCTTTCAGCTGGAGAGCGCTCTACTCCTATTTTCCTCCGGATCTTCAGGGGCGTCATCTCTGGAACATGCGTTCACGGCAGAACTTCTTCATCAACGAGAAATTTTCTCCGCTGATGAAGGCACACGGTTTGACGCCGTTTTTCGGTAAACCCCGTGCCAGCCACACTTTTTACTCCTACACGAAAGAGTGGAAAAATGCGCCGGATGAATACTTTTCCCTCTCTGCCCGCACCGGCAAACGCGAACGCGCAGTCAGTCCTTACGGCCCCGGACAGGTTTGTTTCACCCATCCCAAAGTGCGTGAACTTTTTGTTCAGCAGCTGGAAAAGTTCATCCGGATGGATATGGCGGATTACAAAGATGTGCCGCCCCCGGTGTGCTACGCAATCTCTCACAATGATAACAATAATCCCTGTGTATGCGAAAACTGCAAAGCCGCAGTCAAAAAACTGGGTAATTATACCGGACTTGTCATCGACTTCGTCAATCACATCGGTCGCAGTGTGGCAAAAAAATATCCTCATGTCATTTTGAAAATGTCCGCTTATTTCTTTGCCCAGCCCCCCCCGGTTCCCGGAACAAAAATTGAAAAGAATGTGGTTCCCGGCATCGCTCAAATGGGTATGGAGTGGGAGGATTTCAGCAGTTTCACCCGTACCAAACGCGAAAGTCTGTTGCCTCTGAACCACCCCGTCAATGCCAGGGCTTTCAAAGAGTTCAAACAGTGGGCGTCTTTCGGAAAAATTTCCACCTGGGATTATTGGATCACATGGAGAGAGCGGGGATTGCTGACCGACAACTGCGAAGCTGTCAGAGAAAACCTGAAAATCAACAAAGGCACGGCTGACATTATTTGCGGTGAGATCGAATATCCGCTGCAGACAAGTTTCCATCCTCTGCGCATGTATCTCATCCACAGACTGTGGAGCGATCCCGCCCGCAACGCTGATGCGGAAATCGAACGCTTTATGAATGTCTATTACGGCAAAGCCGTCAAAGAAATGAAAGCTGTCCGCGCGCTGATTCTCGCTGAAAACAAAACGCTCAACGGCAAAATGACCGTGCCGGTCAATGTCCGCAAGGGATTGAATGTCCGCTATTTTACCGAGGCTGAAAAACTTTTCAATGCGGCTCTTGCCAAAGCAAAAGGCGATAAGGTTCTTACTCTGCGTATCAAACGCGAACGGTTCAACTTTGACCGTGTCCGTACGATGCTGCCGCAGATCCCCGCAAGCCTTGCCCCCGGCGATCAGGTTGTGCGCAAGCGCATGCTTGCCGTCTTCAATGAACTGGCAAATCTGTACCTTTCCGGTGAAGGAAGAAAACGCGAAACCGCCGAAATCGAACGGGCGGCATCGGGTCCTGTTTTCACCACTGAACCGGTCAAAGAGTTTCCGGGCAGAAAGGTCGTCGCCCACTTCAGAGGCAACAGTTTCTCACCGCAATATAAGGCGATTTCGGCGGCGGATGCTGATTCCGCAACCGGTACTGCCATTTATCACCCCGTCAACGGTCTGAAGACTGAAGGTGTCCGTTTCGGATATCTCAACTCCATTGCCAAAAAGTCTGTTATCCGGACTATCGGTCACAAACAGTTCAAATTTGACGGCAAATATCACTGGTACAGGATCGGCGAAGTCACCCTCGCCCCCAGCTGCTATGTCTTTGCCCACAAAACCTGGCAGCTCCAACGCCCGCTGAACGAGGTTTACGGCATGACTGCTGACAACCGGGTGGATATTTACGTCAAACTCAAAACCGAAATGGATAAGAAAAATCCCCAAAAAGTTGACAAACTCTGGCTGGATGGTGTTCTGCTGCTTGAGCCGCTGCCGAAGGTTCAGCGGGACAGATTAACGCAGTTATAATCTGGCAAACACGGCATTGCGTTATCACGATTCCCGTCGGCGTGAACAGTCACAACGTCGTCCACCAGGTCGGACTGATGGCAGATGTCATCCTGCGCGGCGCTGAAAATCATGCCGACGCCGACGAAGGCGCAAGAACTGTCGCCGCCTGCGTTGCCGCCATCGAAGCCGCCCACACCGGCAAACCCGTCAAGGTCCGCAACGATTTTTAATAAGATTTGGGAGCCGGGGGAGGGGAAAAACTTTTTTTCCCGTGAAAAAAAGTTTTTCCCCTCCCCCCGGCCCCCCTCCTCTTTTCAAAAAAAGCGGGGTATTTTTTTGTTGGTGATTCAGGCTGAACAGGTGCTTATCTGCCATCTCAAACTTAAAAGTTTGTCGTCCATATTGTCCATATGGTCCACCCGGTCCATAAGATGTCTTTTTGTTTCAATACTTTTTTTGGCGCCGTGTTTTTCCTCAGATGAATATTTTGCAAATAATTTGACAAAAAAAAGCTGCGGCGTTATATTACATATTGTTTAAACGCTTAATGAAATATTGTTTTGAATTCAGATTTAATTTAACATAAAACACCCTGAAAAAGAAAGGTTTTGAAAATGGAAAAAGAGTTTTGTCAGAATGTTTTGACGGCATTTGCCGGCCCCGCCTGCAGGCGGGTGAAACGTTTACGTTTCACCCTTATAGAACTGCTCGTTGTCATTGCCATCATTGCAATTCTTGCGGCGATGCTGCTGCCGGCATTGCAGAAGGCGCGTGATGCGGCAAAAGCAGCCTCCTGTCAGAATAATGTTAAGACACTTATGAATTATCACGCATTCTACACCAGCGACAATAAGGGATATCTGCTGCCCACCAGTCTCGAGTATGGTATCCCCTCATGGTCAGTCGGACCAACGGGATGGGCGAGAACACTTTATGTTTATGTTCACGGCGAGAAGTGGAACACCAATATCATCTATAAAGAGCTGCTCTGCCCGGCAGAACCCAAGATCCTCAAGGCCAGCAATCCTAAATTCAATATGATTTATACGCCTGCCGCCGGACTTTACAACAGTCCGTATTATCCTTTCAGGAAATACTCTTCTGTTCCCAAGCCCAGTACAAAAATGGCTTTTGCCGATCTTTACATGGATCACACCTACAGTAAAGATTATTATTATCTCGGTCAGGGCAGCAGTTTGCTTGAGGCTCCGGGAATATGTTTCAGAGAAGTCGGTTTGAAGCATAACGGTTTTTCCACGTTGAGTATGCTGGACGGACATGTGACCAAAGCGGATTTTTACTATCTTAAATCCAACATGGAAAATCCCCGTTACAATTTCCTTATCCGTATGGATAAATAAAAGGACTTTTTGTTGAAAATGAAAAAATTTTTGATTTTTACGTTGTTGTGCGGTGCCGTTTTTGCTTTCGCAGGTAAAATTACTGTCGTTCTGCCGAACAACGCTTCTGTTACTGAAAAAACAGCGGCACAGGAATTGCAGGTTCTGCTTAAAAAAGTTTCGCAGATTTCTCTTGTCAAAGAGGGAACAAAAACTTCAGGCAAAGTTATCTATGTCGGAAATACCGCTTTTGCCGAAAAGAATAATGCCGTCCGCAAGTTTGATACTGAAGAATGGCTGATTCAAGCTGTTGACGCCAATACTCTTATCCTCAACGGCGGCAGACGGGGCGTTGTCTACGCTTCTTATGAGTTTCTGGAGCGTTTTGCCAATGTGATGTTCCTCGATCAATACACCACCAAAGGTCCCGATAAAGAACCTGTCTGGACAAAAAACTGCAAAATTACGGGCAAACCCGCCTTTGAATGGCGTGCGCTTTACTCCTATTTTCCCCGCGATAACAAGGGACGTCATCTGTGGAGTATGCGCTCAAGACAAAACTTCTTTTTGAATGAAAAACTTCATCCGCACATGAAAGCGCATGGATTGACGCCCTACTTCGGCAGACCGCGCGCCAATCATACCTTTTATTACTACACCCGCGAGTGGAAGAATGCGCCTGATGAATATTTTGCGCTCTCTCCCAAAAACGGCAAACGTGAACGCGCAACCAGTCCTTCCGGTCCCGGACAGATTTGTTTCACGCATCCGGAGGTGCGCAAACTCTTTGCCGCCCAGCTGGAAAAATTCATTCAGCAGGATATGGCGGAACACAAAGACGCTCCGCCTGTCTGCTATGCCATTTCTGCCAATGACAACAACTACCCCTGCGTGTGCGCCAACTGCAAAGCCGCCGCAAAGAAACTGGGAAATTATACCGGACTTGTCATTGATTTTGTAAATTACCTCGCCCGCTCTGTCGCAAAGAAATATCCGCATGTAAAACTTAAATTTTCGGCGTATCTCTTTGCTCAGAACCCGCCTGTTCCCGGAACAAAAATTGAAAAGAATGTCATTCCCGGTATCGCTCAGATGGGTATGGAGTGGGAAGACTTCAGCAGTTTCAGTCGTACCAAACGGGAATCTCTTCTGCCGCTTCATCACGCCGTGAATAAAAAAGCACTCACGGAGTTCAAAAAGTGGGCCTCTTTCGGAAAACTCTCTATCTGGGATTACTTCATCACCTGGCAGAAACGCGGGTTTCTGACCGATAACGCCGACGCCATTTGCAGCAACCTCAAATATTATAACGGACAGGTTGAAGTCATGTTCGGCGAGATCGAAGACCCCCTTCACACCAGTTTCCACCCCCTGCGGATGTATCTTGTCCACAGATTCTGGAACACCCCCTCTCTTGATGCTGCTAAAGAAATTGACCGCTTCATGACCGCTTATTACGGAAAAGCCTCTGCTGAAATGAAGGCTCTCCGCGCCCTGATTCTCACAGAAAACAAGTCTTTGAACGGCAAAATTACCGTTCCCATGACGCAGAGAAAAAATCTCAATGCCCAATACTTTACTTCTGCTGAAAAACTTTTCAATGCCGCACTGAAAAAGGCGGGCAATGATAAGGCACTGATCAAAAAAATCAAACGCGAACGGGTCAATTTTGACCGTATCCGCCTGATGCTGCCGCAGATTCCCGCCAATCTTGCGCCGGGAAAAACCGTTGTTGCCAAACGTCTGGTTGAGGATTTCACCCTTATTGCGCCGGAATACCTTTCAGGGAAACGTTTGCAGGATGAACTCCGTCAGGTCAAGATTTCTGCTCAGGGACCGGTTTATGATACCCTTCCTGTCAAGGAGTTCCCGGGCAGAAAAGTCATTGCCCATTTCAAGGGCAATTCCTTCCCCGCCCAGTATCGGGCAAAAATCGGTAAAGATGCCGATTCCGCGACCGGAACTGCTCTGTATCTTGCCGACAAATATCCACTTTCAAAGGGCGTTTTTTTCGGATACAATGATTCTGTCGGCAAAAAAGTTGTCCGCCGGACTCTGAGCAGGGATGAGTTTAATTTTGACGGCAAGTATCACTGGTACAGGATCGGAGATGTTCTCCTTTCTCCCAGCTGCTACGTCTTTGCCCATTACAGTTGGGAAATGCAGCGCCGTCTGCATGAAGTTTATAATACCACGCCCGACAACCGCGCGGATATTTACATCAAACTTAAAGCTGAACTTGATCCTGCCGACAAAACCAAAATCGCCAAGCTCTGGATGGATGGCGTGCTTCTGCTTGAACCCAAAGCTCAGAACTTCGGAGCCATTGAGGGTTTTGAGGGGAAAAAAGTTGCTGCCCGTTTCACGGAACTGCGTCCGCAGTACAAAGTGAAAAAAGTCATCGACCGTGATTCCATTTCGGGCGCAGCTCTTGTGCGTGAAGTGAATGACCCCGTCGCGCGCGGAATCCGTATCGGGTACTATGATATTTCAAGTAAGAAGTCCTGGTTGAGATACTTCACCGCCAAAAACTTCAAGTTTGACGGCAAATACCACTGGTACAGTGCGGGGGTGGTTTCCATCAGCAAAAACGGTTATGCACATGTCCACACTTCCACCGAATTCCAGCAGCGTCTTGATACGGTTGCCGGACTTCTGCCCGACGGCAGGGGTGAGGTGATTTTCAGACTCAAAGCGGAACTTGATCCCTCCGGAAAATTCATCAAAAAGATTTATCTTGATGCAGTTGCCGTTCTGGGGATTTCAGACATTGTTAAAAAGGAATTGTCCGGCAGGAAGATCATCACCGTCTATGACGCCAATGATATTCCGGCTCAGTACAAGGTGAAAAAGACGGCGGATAAAGCTGCCATCGCAGGAGTGGCTCTGGTGCGTGAAGTCAATGACCCTGTTGCGCGCGGAATCCGCGTGGCATACTTTGACCGTGCCAATCAAAAGACTTATTCCCGCAGCATTGCCGGAAAAGCCTTTTTTGCGGACAATAATTATCACTGGTATATTCTTTCAAACGCCGGTATTTCCAACAACGGTTATGCGCACACGCACATCAGCTGCGAGTTCCAAAGATCTCTGAATGAATTATTCAAGAGTTTCAACTGCAGAAAAGCTGATCTTGCGTTCAGAATCAAGACCGAACTTGATCCCTCAGGCAAGTTCATCAAAAAGTATTATCTTGACAGCATAGCGGTTCTTGAAACCAGATAATTTTTCTGTATTTTTTCCAGGCTCTGTTCCTTACACGGGTAGATAATTACCCATAGGGTACTGTTCTTACTTTATAAAATACCTCGCTTTTCTTGAAAAGGGTTGGGGTTTGGGGAAGGGGAAAACTTCTTTTCTCGTGAAAAGAAGTTTTCCCCTTCCCCAAGAACCATCTACCCTTGTCGGGAGGGAACAGCGCATTTTTCTAAACAGAACTTTCAGGGAAGATGGATATTTCTGATACCGTCTTCCCTTTATTTGCAATGTGTTTGACATAAAACCGCATTTTTGCAGTTTTATTGAGTTGCTTTTTTTTATCCCTGTGTTATATTACCCATGAAATATAAACAGGTAACTTAATGGATAAAATTGCAGAATTTTCATCAGAACTTCTCATCATAAGCAGCGGGGAGCATGCCGGACTTGTATCTGAAATCGGAACGTTTCTGGAACAGCATGATTTTCAATGTGTTATTCCGGATAAAAACGAACTGAATGATGTTTGGAACATCCGGAAAAAACTGGCGCAGTTCAGCCGTGTTCTGTTGTTTGTTTCTGACGGTTTTCCGGAAGATTTGCTGCCGCAATTAAAAAGTACTCCGGCACATCTTCTTTCAATTTTTCCTGTGGTAACAGATTGCAATATTATTCCTGATTGTATCAGCAGCAATCAGGCCTTTCTGCTTGAAAAAGATGGAAGTAATTTTGAAAAACTCAAGTCCGGTCTGCTCAATTGGCTGAACGCAGATATTTTTCAGGAGGAACAGAAAAATATCAATCTCCGGCTCTCCCCCCTGTCCTTTGCCGGACGGCTTGAAATGTTGCAGAATATCCCCCGTCCCGGCGAAATGAATGATATTCTTGAACGGATCAAAAATTGGGACAACCGTAATTCTTCCAAAATCTTCATCATAGAAGGCGGTGCGGCAAGCGGCAAAAGTCATGTGTCGGCTCAGCTGCTTCTTGAACAGGGAAACAAAGTAATTGCCGCACATTTCATAAATGACTGTGCCACGCCTGAACAAATCATCAAAAATCTGGCGGCGCAGCTTGCCGCCAATCTTGCCCAATTCAGACAGACTCTTGCCGGAGAAATCAGGAAAAACCTTGATTCTCTGGATGCAAGTTCTCTTTTCAATGTTCTTATTCTGACACCCTTGCGGCGTGAAAATCCCAATCAGCACTATTATCTGCTGCTGGATGGAATTGAAAATCTGAACGATCACCATCACAGAAATCCGCTTGCCGAAATATTGATAGAGGATGCCAATCAGCTGCCGGATTGGCTGAATATTATTATAACAGCCCGTCCTGATTCCGGGATCAGAGAACTCATCGGCAGAACGGCAGAATTTTATACGCTGCCGGAACATTCTGCGCCCGGCGGAAGTTTCCGTTTTACGGATGCTCCTGTTGTGTCCGGAAGTGTCGCAGATGATGAAAAAAATGCCATTTCATCTGAAGAATCAGCAGAACGTCTGCCGGTTTTCATAAGCTACGGACACGATATCCATACGGATAAGGTCGTCGCAATCCGCGAAGAACTTGTCAGACGCGGACACAAAGTATGGATCGATAAATACGGTATTCCCGCAGGTTCTGACTGGCGCAGAAAAATTTATGACGGAATCCGGCACAGCCGGCTGTTTCTCGCATTTCTCTCTGAACACTCCGTCAAATCTGAATTTTGTCAGACCGAAATCCGCATTGCCGTCGGCGCACCTGAACATTTGATGCCGAGTCTGCCGGTTCAGCTTGAAGATGCGCGCGTGCCGGATCAGCTCAGTTATTTGAAATGTGTGGATTTGCGCAATTGGCCGTCCGTAGCAGATAACACAGCATTTACTCATGCCGTAAACAGTCTTATTGAGTGGATCGATGATGACAGACATCGGACTTTCTGCAAAGAAATGGAGGAACTCAATCATCTGCTTGAACCGTTTTCTTTTGAAGCCCGTCTGGGAGAACTTCTCAATTCTCCTTTTCTGGGCAGAGAATGGCTGCTTGAAATCATTGACCGCTGGGACAACAGTCCCTCTCAGCTGTTCGGACTTGTCGCAGGTCCCGGGTTCGGAAAAAGCATTTTTGCGGCGAATCTGCGTGCGCTTCAGCCGCAGAAAGTTGTTGCCGCACAGTTTATCGAATGGAACATGCCCTCCCTTTTTACGGCAGGACGAATCATCCGCAGTCTGGCTTTTCAGCTGGCAATGCGCCTGGAAACATACCGGACCGCATTGCTGGATGTTCTGCACAGCATAAACGATCTTGATGCGCTTGAAGAAAATGAACTTTTTGAAAAACTGCTGACTCTTCCTCTTGAAAATGTCTCCTCTCAGGAAAACCGCTGGATCATCCTTGATGCTCTGGATGAAGCAAATGACAGGAACGGCAGCAATCCTTTTGTCAGCACTCTTGTCAGAAATCTGGATCAGCTGCCATCCTGGCTGAAAGTTGTCGTTACGACCCGCCCGGACTGCAATATTTTAAAGCTGCTTGAACCGTATCATCTTGAACGGTTTGATTCTGAAAATATCTCAGGCGGTCAGCGGACGGATATGCTGGAATACCTCTGTTATGAATTGAAAACGCTGGTTCCGCATGTTGAAACTTCCGGTGTTAAAGCCGTTGCCGCTGCGCTCTCTCAAACAGGATTTACCGGAAAAGTTCTTGATCAGCTGATTGATAAAAGTCAAAATATGTTTCTGTATCTGCGTATCGTCTGCCGTGATATCGTAACCCGGGGACTGACAGCTCAGGATATTCAAGAACTGCCTTCCGGTATAGAAAGTATTTTCGCCCGGTATTTCAACCGGCAGTACCGGGGGGAACAACTGGCGTTTTTCCGTGAAAAATTACGTCCGCTGCTTGAAATCGGCTCTGCCTGCTGCGGAGATATCACCGTCGAACTTCTGCAAGCGTCTGCCGCCGCCAACGGACTTGTATTATCCTGTGCTGAAGTTGCAGATTCTCTGGCAACTCTCGGTGCGCTGGCAGAAATCTTTGATGACAACGGACGGCGTATTTTCCGTTTTATCCACAAATTCATCTGGGAGTGGCTCCTGGCTCTGCCGGAAAATTCTTTGTACCGCATAGACGGTTTCAACGGACATAAAATGCTTGCGGAGTTTTCTCTCGGTAAAATATATGCCGCAGACGGGAATGATTCCAATCTGGCATACGCACTGCGCTATGCGGTCAGTCATTTGATTGCCTTGAATGATTCCGCAAGATTGTGGAAAATTCTCGGCGGAGAATCTCCCGAATTCTTTGAAAAACAGAAAAAATATCTGGGCGATTACGTTTCAAGTCTTGAAGACTGCGCTCAAGCAATCGCTTTTTTCGGTAAAACAAGCGTTTCTCCGCTTATTGAGAAGCTGCCGGAAATATGCCGTCTGATGATAACATACCGCTCTCTGCTGGAAAAACAAAAGGGAGCTCTTATGGAACTGCCGGAGCACGGCTATGACTTGAAGTATGCCCTGAAAGTCATGAACTGTGTGGATGATGCAAAAGTCTGTTATTTGATCGGCTGCCGTCTTCTGGCTCATGCCGCAAAACAGGGAAAAGATGTTGAACCATTGATTGCAACGATGGAACAGAAGTGCCGTGGAAAGCTTTCTGCCGTTGCAGCTTCAATTTCAGATGAGGGGGATTGGGCTTTTTCTCCGTCTGATCTGCCGGAGTTGTATGGGCAGGAGTATTATTACGGATTCAGAAATTCCCGTGTGATTCCATACGATATTGCTGCCGTTTCATATATTGATTTCATTGACCATCACAACAGAAAAAATTATGACTCCGTTCTTTCAGTCCATGATTGTCTCTTTCTCGGATATGGTCCGTTGAGTGAAGCTCTGCCCTTTCTGTCAGTCGATGTCCTGGAGCGTGTATTGGAAATCATTGAAGAAGAGCAGGCAAGAGAACTCATTCTTGATGCGATGTCTGCACGAAGCACTTCTGCCAATACGATGGGGGCAATGCTGCATTTTGAAAACCTGCATCATTACACGGGATTGGAGTTTGCTCCGCCTGATACGGGTGATGACCGGGATCTTGAAGATGAAGCGTATTCTGATTTCATAAACAGTCTGCTTGTCCATGATATATGCAGCAGTGAAGGATTTTCAGCGCAAAATTGTCTTGATGAAATTTGTGACTTAACAGATGATCCGTCAGAGGATCATGATCCCTTTTTCATCTTCAGAACAACCGGCTTGCTCCATCAATCCGGCGCACGCGACAAGGCTGTGAACTTTTTGCTTGCTCATTCAAAAAGTTGTGAAAAAACGCCTGCAGCTTTTGCGGCGGAGTTGTGTAAATACGGAGAATATGAAAAAGCTCTTTCTCTCTTTGAAAGACACTTTTTTCTTCCTGCGGAAAGTTCCCGTTCAATCATCCGGAACGGTGTATCAGTCTTCAAACGGCTGTCTGTTATGTCTGAAGCAGGTATGTGGGAAAATGTCGGCAAAATCATCAGAACTTCGCCGCAGATTTTCCGGAAATTGACAATGCCTGAGGCGGAAAGTCTCCTGACAGACCTGATGAAAGAGAAACAGTATGCTCTTGCAGCGGAAATTTCAAGACTTGTTTTTCCCGGCGGGATTTCTGAAGGAAAAAATTACGAAAACTGGTGCTTGAAGTCGCTGGAAGCACCGAACCTTGTCCGCATATTCAGGCAGCTGTGCGATGCCGGGGAATCACCGCTTTTTCTGCGGAAACTTGCCGTCGGAAAACGGCAGGAACTTCTGTCTGAAAACAGATGTTCCCCGTGGTTCCTGAGTTTGAAAAGTTCTCATCAGACGGATGAAATCCTGAGCCGGATTTTCGGAGAGACCGATCTTGAATCCATCGCTGAAAAAGTTTTGCGGACGGGCGTTTCTCCCGAAATTCAGTTAACTTACATCGACAGACTGTTCTCTTTGTTTGAACAGCGCGCTGACGGACTGAAAAAAGAGGAGTTAACAGAACAAATCGGCGAAATCCTCTGTATTCTCGGAAAAAACTCCGGCGAACTGCGCGAAAAGCTGCGCCCGTACACAAAAGAGCTGATTCAAAGATACGTTTCCCGGTTGGATACAAAGAGCATTGCAGAACTGGAGTTCTTCAAACCTGCCGTTTCCGGAAGGGGACCGTTTGAAAATATGCTGCTGTTTGACAGTACGGATGAGGATTTTCTCAACAAGTGTATCCGTCACCTTGGCGCATATACGCACAACAGAGTTTACTGTCTGATTATCCGTGAGAAGATTCCTGAGATAAAAGCACTCTTTGAAAATGCGTCCATGACGGATAAAGACAAAGGCTCCATGTTGTTTGATGGCGTTGAAAAACTGCTTGCGTATCACTGTTCCATGAAAAAGGAAGATCCCGGTTATTTGTGGCAGGTACCGGAATCGCTCATTGAAGTCATCCGGCTCGGCAGAGAATCGGGCGGCAGATTTTCTTCTGAAATACCGCGTATGCTGTATCAGTTCCGTGAACAGGAAAATGCCCGCAGAGCCGCCGCGGTTCTCATGGAGATGAAATCAGAGGCGTGTCAGAAATATTCCGGCGTGAAACTGTTTGCCGAAGCGTTTCTGTGCGATTACAGCTGGCTGATTTCATGGGAGCAGTATTGTGAAAAAGCAGGAGAACTTGCAACCGGATACAAATACGGCACTTTGAAGACTTTGCTCAGCCGTCTTGAACAATGCGGTAATCTGCCGGATGACTGGTTCAGCGAATCTCTTGCCATGCTGAATGACAGCCGATGTCTGCCGGATATCACGCTTGCAGGTAACGGAGACGACACGGATTTTCTGCTTGGCAGATTGCTTGATTTTACCGTAACAAGAGGAACTTGTGAACAAGTTGAAAAACTGCTTTCATTTTCCCGTGGGGGTATTCCTGTGTTTTCCGCAAATATGCTTGTTGAATGCAGCAGGCGGATGACGTTCAGAGAACCGGTAAAATTGTGCGGCGCGTTATTGCGTCTTGAATGGGGCCGGCATACCGTTTACCGTATTCTGGCAGTACAGGCGTGGCGGTCTCTGCCGTTTGCTGACTTGTGTGCCATCTCTCCGTGTATGCTCAATGATAACGCTTTCCTCAACACCTGGCTCAATGGCATGTTAGAAAGTTTGCGTCCCATGCCGCCACAAGTGGTGCATACTGTTATTGAATATTGTCCTGAACTGGATTTTTCCGACGAAGAACAGAATAAAGGTGGTAAGATATATGAGTGAAACCATAAAAAATTTGATCAGCCGCCGGGAATTGCTGGAAGACATTGAAAATTACAACCGCACACCGGATAAATCGCTCCTGCCGGGAATCTTTCTGAAAGCCGGACAATATCTTGAACAAAAGAATATGCGCCGATTGCAGTTGAAAACTGTGTTCAATGCCAAGTGTTCACTGTCACAGGCTCTTGATGCACTTGATACGCTCCCCTCACCGGAAATTTATTTTCTTTCGGGCTGTTTTCTGCTTGCCGTAAGCCGGGAACGCTCTTGGAATGTGTCTGAAATCATTGCAAAAATGCAGCGCAACTGCAGTGGGTGCATATCCCGTTTAAGCGAAGAACAGAAAGATTTTGCCGGCAGGATCGCTCTTGCTCAGGCGTCAAAATTTCTGACAGAAGAACAGCTTGTTCAAGTCATTCTTCTGCTTGACGGATACTATCTGAAGCAGGATATCCTGAACAGAATCGCCGCATGTGATGAACCTGAAAAACTCTCAATTCTCCGCAAACGTTTCCATCGGGGAAACTCTTCCGCCTGTTCTGAGGATTCAAATATATACAAAAATCTCAATGTTGCTGAAGCATTTGTCCGCTTTGAACAGGAAATGATTTTTCAGGAGCCTGCCCCGGGTTGTGTATTGCCTGAAGCACCTGCACTGCGTGACATAACGCCGACTCCGGAATTGCTGAAACTCTTTGAATTGCTGAAAAAAGAAAATCTGAAATCCGGAAAAGCTGTCATGCAGCTGCTTACAGAAATCGGTAATCCGTCAAATACGTTTTTCTCCGGATATAAAAACAACAGCCAATTGCAGGAAATTGCTCCAGTCATGTATCATTATTCCCACGCCGGAGACGTCTGGCTGTCGTTTGCAGAATATGCGCCAGAGTGTTTTGATAACTGGTTTGAAGAAGCGTGGGATGTCCTCTGCCGTATCGGAAAAGATGAAACATTTACAAATCATGAAGAACAACTCGATTGGCACCGCCGGGACCTTGAATCCGGCACACGGACAGTCCGTCTGGAGTGTTATCTGGTGAAATTTCTGCGTCTTGCGATCCAACACGGTACTTTTAAACAAATCAGCAGGATACTTTCATTTCTCTCCCCCGGCGTCATGGCAAGACACATCAGCCGTCTAACAGGTGTTGATATTCCGCAGCTGTATCTGATTCTGAAAGAAAACGGATTTTCCCCCTTTGCACTGCATACGGTGATTTCTTCTCTTGATTGGAGTCAGCTCCCCCTTGAAGAATTGTTTAAAATTGCCCCCTGCATGGTGGATGATAAAAAATTCATGACGGTTTTTCTTGAGAGAATGAACCGTCATGAATAAATAGTTATTGTCTCATTTTTTGTAAAAAACACAACCTGCGGCGGCGCCTCGCAAGCAATCTTCGGGGGGGCAAACCGGTTGAAGCCTGTCAAGGCTTTCGCTTCATGCACCGCAAAATGCTTCATAAATCCGCGTCAAGGTTATGCCGCAAAGTTTACGGACTTTTACAGACGATTACAGACAAGGAAAGATAACGTCCGGGAAATTGCGCACATTTTCAGAAAGAGGGCTTGAAAAGAGCCTGTTTCTGTGATTGATTATTGTTACCACACACTTAATCAAACGATAGTGTCAAAAGTAGTATAAAAAAATGAAAAAAACGAGTGTGGACAGGGTGGTACATCCGGTTCCGGAAAAACAAAATGGAATTTGTTTTTCCACGGCTGATTGAAAATTAAATATTTGAACTAAGCGGCAGACATTACCAATAAATACAGAATAACTGTTTGTATTTGATTTACAAAACTTCTTCCCAGCCTTTTTTGATATTTCCGGCGATAAAATCATCCATGATTCTGCGTATCTGCTCTTCGCTTGAGGATGTACGCAAATCGCGTTTGAGTGCCTCTTTCCGGGTGGCACTGTAATCGGTGTGGTGGAATATGTAAGCGGGAAAGTTGCCGGTATGTTCCTTGTTGGTTTTCCAGATGATGAATTTCTGGACCATCGTCTTGGCACCGGATACCTTTTTAAAAACCCGCCGCGCCAGAATTGTGCTGGGATCGCCGGAAAGATTCTGCTGTTTTTCTGCAAACGGACAGAGGTCCGACAACTGATTGACGGGAATAAAAGAAAATTCCGGTACTTTATCCTCACGGAAACGGACGATACTCATGGCAATTGCCGATACGCCGGGTGTCTGGGCTTTGCATTTCCAACCGTCTGAAGTAAGTTCCAGCAGGGGATTCCACCTGATTTTGCCCAGGTGGTTTTCTGAAATGAATTCTCCGACACTCAATTCATAAACCCTTTGCGGACGGACCATTCTGAACGCAATGCCGCTGGAATCCGTACGGATATATTCAGAGGGAACGACCTGTTTTTCCAGTTCGACCGGCAGAGAAATACGTTCCCCGGCAGTCAATCCGTTGGAGGCAACCCCGAACACCTGAAAACTGCCGTCCCCGCGGCACACGGCGAACAGCAGATTTCTGATTTCATTGCCGTTGACGGTGTATCCGACGACAACGGCGTCAATCGTGTGGCGCGGTTTGACCTTCCACGAAAACGGCATTTCGGAGTGAACGACCAATCCTTCAGCACCGCCTTCGATGACCCATTCCGAGAAAATCTGTTCAACTTCTGAAACAGAAGAGACCGATTGCATTTCTACCGGACGGACAAAATCACTGTCGAAAAGTTCTGCAAGTTTTGCGTGTTTTTCTTCATAATGACAGTTTTTGAAAGATTCTCCTTCCAGCTCCAATAGATCAAACGGCGCAAGGCAGAGTTTTTTTGCGCTGTCGGGCGTCTTGTCTTTAAGTGCCTGCAAAGTATCGTAACAGCGGGGACGGACTCCGGCAGAGGGAACATAAAGTTCAGCCGCAACCGTTGCCGATCGGATACCCGCTTTTTTGAGCTGCTCCGCAAAATCATCCAGACAGGGCAGATTTTCCAGGACTTTTCCGCCGGTGTTTGCCATGCATACCTTGCCGTCATGGAAAAAGACAATTTGCATAGTGCCGTCGATTTTTCTCGTGACGGCGATATTTCTGCCGCTGATCCTTGAAGAAATCTGTTCTTTGCAAGTTAAAATAAAAGAAGTCTTATGCTTATAATCAATTGCAATTTGCGCGTAGTTGATAGGATTGTCAGGCATTGGGCAGCTCCTTAAGTTCAAGGTTGGTCAAATGCATAATGAGCATATATTTGTTTCCGTCGATCCGTCCTTCGAGAAAAGCGCGGTAAGCGACGCCGCCGTTGAACATGACCAGAGGCTCTGTTCCTTTTTCACCGCCACCGATAAGCATCAGAGCTTTTTTTTCAGCGAGCGTTTTTGCCATATCGTAAAGGAAGTCAAACGTCAGTCCGTTGACATGCCGCAGCTGATAACTTCTGCTGAATACGAATTTCCGCAGCGCAGATGACTTGGAAATCATTTTTCCCGTCCAGCACACCGGCAGGGCATCCAGCGAGATATTGGCTTGGGTCCGGGTGACGGGACGGGTACCTTTTTCTGTACCGTCCGGCAGATAAATGTGTTCAGTCAAATTGACACCGTAGGCAACCTGACCGTTTGAAGTAAGATAAACTTTCTTCAATTCAGAGAGTTTTTTTCCGACCTTTTCAAAATCGATTTCCGGGTCTCCGGCGATGATATCATCCGTCAGATCGCCGTATTTTTCTTCCAGCACTTCAGCAGAAGTATCCATCGTGAATTTCACATAGCGTTCATTGAACGTTCTGCCGCCCTCAGGTGTAAGGAAAAACAATTTCACATCCGCACTCTGAGCTTCAAAACCCACTTGTGCATCGCGCTTTTTTTCATTTGAAATATGTATTGCCCGCATATCAGATTTTCCTTACATCAAATCGAAATCAAGTTCATCATCATCCATTTCTTCATCCGGAATCTCACCATCCAGTACGCCTTCTTCACCCAGTCCCAGGTATTGAAAGCTGATGGCATCTCCTGAAAAAAGATAAACCAGACCGTTTGCTGAGAGCAGATAACCGTCATCATTACCGGTTCCGGCACGATAGTTGAAGGGAAATTTATATATTTTATCACCCAGTTTTTCCGCCAGTTCCGGATTGATGATCTGGTAGACGGAGTTCCAGACATTATCAAAAAATGTTTCTTCACTGACTGTTTCTGTCAAATCCACAGGTGCGTCAAACGATGAAGCACGCAGTTCAGCGGGTTTGCCGGAGATATCCACGGCGGTAAGTTCCGCTTTTTCAAACCACATGCCGTTTTCATCAACGGTACCGTTTTTTATCGCTCCGGGCGGAATGACCAGCGTGCCGCCGGCATCCAGATTTGCCAGAATACAGGGGTTGCCGTCCTGTGTGGTTGCAATGGTATCCGCATAACCGTAAAGTTTTTCTCTTTCCAGTTTGACCGGAACACCTTCAAATATTGAGCCGTCCAGGCGGAATTGAAGCGGCTTTGCCATAGAATCTCCTTTGAATTTTTTGCGTAAGAATGTTGTGACAGAACCGGATTACATCATCGGTTCAGGTTCGGCATTCTTTTTAATATTGTTCCATTCGGTATTTTCCTGATGGGCATAGAGCATCAGCTCTTTGATAATCTGCTTTTTTTCTTCCACTGTGTGATTATTGCTCTCGACAAATTTGATTGTCTTGTCAAACAGTTTTACGGTATTGCGGTATTGATATCCGAGGGAGTCCCAATTTTTCTTTTCAAGCAGCCAGCCCAGAGTTGCGACTGTAAAGGGGCATATTCCGACCAGAAACTCCCGGTAAAAGGAAAGCCACAATACTTCTGTGTGGTCAAATTTGAAAATTTTTGCAGCAATAAATATGCAAATCAACACTCCGGAGAGAATAAAAGCGCTCCAGGTGAAGAAGTTTTTACCGAGTTTTGAATACCCCGCAAGGCGTTCATATTTCTTGAAATATTGTTTGAGCCATTGAGGAGAAAGGAACGGGAGATTTTTGCATTTTTCCCCGGGCTGACTCAATAAAAAGTGATTGGAATCCGGCAGCAGATAACTGTTGTAATAATTTTTCTGATCTTTCAGCCAGCAATTGCTGACCGCCGGCAGACCTTTTCCGTCGTCGAGCCATTTTGAAGTTTCCTCAGGCAGGGGTCTTTCTGCAATCATCCAGTTGCTGAACGGCAGTGCAAACAGATAACTTGCGCTTTCTTCCAGCAGATAGTCCGTAAAGGACTCCCGGATGCCTGACAGTTTCCAGAATATTTTCAGGCGGAGAAATTCTGCAATGATGCGCGGATTGAGATAATGCAAATAATGGTTCTCACGGGCGATTTTCCGTCCGTAAAGAAAAATTGCGGCACAACCCAGCAGATATAAAAAGATAATACAGTGGATGACCTCTTCGCTGAAATCCAAATCTCCCCAAGCCTGTCCCAGAATTCCGATGAAGATTGAAAACAGAGCAATCAAAAAAAACTGTTTCTTATGCGGAATCTGATGTTTTTGAGATTTTGCATCAAAGTATTCGTATCTTGAAAAATCATCCTGAACGATATTCATTGCTTCGGGGAATTTTTCCATTTCGGGGCGGAGATACGGATCATGATACGGCGTTGCGGGCAGATTTGCGTTATGTTTTTTGAGAAACTCAAGAACTTGCGGGAACTCGATATTTTCTTCAGAATCCGGAGAATCTCCGGCGGAAGTAATGCTGTAGTCTGCAAACGGTGTAAAGATAAGTTCCTCTGTTTCCTCTTTCCGCGTGATGGCAGAGAGAAGATTGTTTTCCGGATATCCGGGAATAAGTTTTTCTCCGTGCTGCAAATGATATTCCGGACCCTTTCTGCTGCGGACAACAGGGAGATTGACAATCAGGTGTTTCTTTTCCTGATGACTCAACAGCAGATCGTCCATGCCGAAAGCCGCCCTGATCTGGTAATATGTGCCGCCTGATTCAGCTTTGCCGGTTTGAGTGTCCAGATTTGCATATCCGTCCCACATGGACAGAAGCACATCGGCGTATCTGCGGATATAATCCGCTGCCGGCGCATAATTTCCGGCTTCTGCCTGACAGGAGATGACTTTGAAAGCGCCTTTGAGATCATCTTCAAAGCTTGCAAGATCCTGTCCGGAAAAATCTTTGCGGTATTCCGCTTCGTCAAACGGCAGAACAACGCAGTATTTGACGTTTTGAGGAAGATATTTTACAGTCAGATGGTCGGCGCCTGCGGCAATTGAAGTCAACAGGATAATGGGGGTATCCGGACCTGTAAGAGACTGCAGTTTTTCCCAGAAGATGTTGAGTTGCGTTTTTATTTCTGATTCGGGGGTGAGGATGTCAATATGTCCTGTTATGCCGACAATCAACGGAATTTTTAAAGTATCCGTAAAAAAACACTGTTTTTCGTTCATAATCATAAATCGCTGTGGTTTAATTTGTTACTTTTTTGGAAAATTATTTTTCTTCCGGATCAGTTTTTGAAGACTTTTCAAGTTCAGCCATATATCCGGCAGTGATGATACCCGACGGCAATGCGACGATGGCAATTCCGACAAAAGCCGAGATAACCGTCACCAATCTGCCGACAGCGCTGACCGGATAAATATCCCCGTATCCCACGGTTGTCAAACTCACGACTGCCCAATAGAGGGCATCATAAAAAGTTTTGAATGTCTGCGGTTCGACATTAAAGACCAGTAAGGCTGAAATAAAAATATAGAATACGGCAAACATATATGCAGAAAAAAGCGCATGCCGCTGCTTATAGATCGTATTGCGGATCATCAGACAGCTTTGGGAATAACGCAGCAGTTTGAATGTACGGAAAACTTTAAAAAATCGGATGAAATGCAAATAAGTAAGTCCGGGAATAAACCAGATGATCACGGGCAGAATGGCAAGCAGATCGATAATTGCCATGGGGGTAACAGGATATAAAATAAAAGACTTTCTTCCTTTTTTCAATTTCAAATCGGCGGTATACCATCTCAGGAGATAATCTGCCGTAAAAATGGCTGAAGCAGCCACATCAAGGATATTCAGCCACAGATATTTTTCTTTGAACATCAGAGGAAAAAGACTGATAACTATGACGATGACCATCAGGATATCATAAAAATCCAAATGGGCGGACTTTTTTGAAACACCTTCCAGTGCGTTGAACAGATTTTGCTTTTTTTTCATTATGATTTCAGCCTGTAAACTAAAGTACCATGAGGAAAATATACCAGTCACATATTGTAGCACAAAAAGCATTTTTTTTCAAGAAAAAAGCATTTTTCACAGCATGATTTCCGGAAAAATACAAAACAGCCGTCCGGTTCAAAAGCAAAGATAAAGGTAGTGTCCGGTATTTTGCACATATTTCAGATTGATTATCCCACCATAAAAAAACGCACCCTGTTGAGGGGTGCGTGATTTCCGTGAATGGTACCGGAGGTGGGACTTGAACCCACACACTCAGAGAGTACCAGATTTTGAGTCTAGCGCGTCTGCCATTCCGCCACTCCGGCTTGTGTGTTAGATAACATAGCATTCAACCGGAGTTTTTTCAAGAGATTTTTTATTTTTTTACAAGTTTTTTGTCAAAAAAACACTGCAGGAGCGCAGCTTGCAAAAGAGAAATGATTATCAAATGGCAATTTAAAGAATAAAGAAGAGATAAAATATTGTTTCAGCCTTGAAAAATCTTTTGAGACGGGGTATATTGTCAAAGTTGGATGCCTGAGCTTTTCAGGCGTATTTATTTTGTTTTTTTAATAACACAGGCGGTGAAAATAATATGACTGCAAATACAGATGACGCTGTTCCCCGATGGTGCGAAGCCGGGGGCGGAAAATATTGTTTTTACTCCTGCGGGATAAAATAAATATTTTTCTGCTTTGGGCAACTCCTGCCCTCCTCCCCGGCTTCGTTGCGGATTGGTGCCGTTTTATGGGAGGATTTTTTCATGTTGAAATGTTATAAGCTTGCGGATGGCCGTGTCCGCCCCTGCTCCGAAGAGGAAACAGGGCTTATCCAGATTTACTCTGAACCCACTGAAGAAGAAAAAGATTACCTCATCAACGAGTGCGGTATCGACAGTCATACACTGATGTCGGCTCTCGACGAAGATGAAATAAGCCGTGTGGAATATGAAGTCAACCATATTGCCGTGATTATGAAACGTCCCGGTAATGTTCAAATTCAGGGACAGATGGCGTTCAAGGTTTCCAGTATCGGCGCCTTTCTGTTCAAGGACAGACTGATCGTTCTCCAGACGGGAGCAATGCCCCTCTTTGAACACGGAAAAATGCCCCTGCGCGGAAATTCCATTCAGGGTGTGCTGCTGCGGCTTCTGCATCACGCAACACATCATTTTCTTCAGGATTTGCGTATCATCCGCAACCTCTCTGATGAAATTGAAAGCAAGATTGAATTTGCCGTCACCAACAAATCACTGGTCAATATGTATTCTCTGATGAAAAGTTTGACCTATTACGGTTCAGCAACGAACTCCAATCTGCTTCTGCTGCGCCGTCTGCGGAACGATGCCGGAAGGATCGGTTTCAATGAGGAGGAAATCGACTTTCTTGAAGATATCACCGTTGAAAACCAGCAGTGCGATAAACTGGCAAGCATCTATGCCGGAATTCTTGAAGGCATGTCCAACGCGCGTATTTCAGTCGTCAGCAACAACCAGGCGATTTTCATGAAATACCTTGCCATTATCAACGTGGTTTTTCTGCCGTTGATGGTGATTACCAGTCTGGGCGGTATGTCCGAATTTACCATGATGACCAGCGGTATCTGGTGGCCTCACGCTTACAGTGCGCTGACTCTGGCGTTGGTGATTCTGGGCTATATCACTTATCTGCTTGTCCGCAGAATCGGTTCTTCAAGGAGATAAAAGTCATGAAACGTCCTGTCAAATCTTCTTCCCGCGAAAGAAAACAGAAGCAATACTGCCGCAAGCTGGATATCGCAACTTTGCTTCTGGGAGCGATCATTATCTTTACGGCAATGGCAACAGTTAACGCCGATTACGATTTGTCAAAAGCCAATCCCCAGGGCTTTGTCATGTGGTTTCTGCTCCTGATGGGGTGGATACCTCTGGAAATTTTCGGTTTGATCCGCTGGATTTTCGGACTTCATCAGGATTTCACCTTTGCCGGAGAAGGTCCGACACTGGCTGTCTGCGCGCTGACGACTCTTGCTGCGGCATGGGCAATCATGAGATTTTATATTGCAAGAGTCTGCCGTCTTGAAGTGCTTAAAGTGGCATTTCACTTTATTCTGATCATCGCCTGCTGGGGCGTATTTCAGCTTTTCTGTTATCTTGTTGCCCTGGGCTGTGAGCGCAGCGATGTGGCGCCGCTTGATAAAAAACTGATCCGTCAGACAAAATAAAACGGGGGGGATATATGCGTTACATTGATTTTTGCGGAGAAAAAGTTTCCACTCTCGGACTGGGAATGATGCGTCTGCCCTGCACGGATGAAAAAAGCCTTGAAATTGATGAAGTCCGGTTTGAAAAGATGATTGATTTTGCCCTTGCAAACGGCATCAATTATTTTGATACGGCATGGATTTATCACGGTGGGAACTCCGAAATCGCCGCGGGGAAATACCTCACCCGCTATCCCCGTGAAAAATATCTGCTTGCGACCAAATATCCGGCGATGGTTCCCGAAGCGTTGACCGATGTACCGCATATTTTCGAAACCCAGATGAAACGCTGCAGCTGCGGATACTTTGATTTTTATCTGCTGCACAATGTCAACGAAAACACGATAGAGTATTATCTGGATGAAGAAAAATACCACATTGTTTCCTACTTTGCCGAACAGAAGAAAAAAGGGTTGATCCGTCACCTGGGCTTTTCGTGTCACTGTTCGGTTGAAACGCTCCGGCGTTTTCTGGAGCGTTACGGGGACTTGATGGAGTTCGGGCAGGTTCAGTTGAATTACCTTGACTGGCATTTGCAGGATGCTGAACGCAAAGTTGCCGTCCTTGCCGAATACGGCATTCCCGTCTGGGTGATGGAGCCTCTGCGCGGCGGCAAACTGGTCGATCCGCCGGAAGAGATGAAAAAGGAACTGGACGGTATCCGTCCGGGAACAAGTTATCTTGAAAAAGCCTTCCGTTTTCTTCAGAGCATACCGCAGGTGAAAGTGGTACTTTCGGGTATGGGAAATTTGCAGCAGCTGGAGGAAAACATCCGTATTTTCTCAGAGGGGGAACCTCTTTCTGATGAAGAACGCGCCAAAGTTGTTGCCGTTGCCGACAAACTGACGGGAACTCTCGGCGTTCCCTGCACCGCCTGCCGTTATTGCGTGGACAAGTGTCCCGCACAGCTGGATATTCCGGGATTGCTGGCGCAATACAACGATCACAAAGTTTCCGGCGGCAGTTGGATTGCAAAGATGGTAATTGGAAAACTCCCTGAAGACAAGCGTCCCTCTGCCTGTATCAACTGCGGAAACTGTCAAAAGGTCTGTCCCCAGCAGATCACCATTCCGGAGATCCTGAAAAATTTTGCTGAAGATCTTGCAAAATAGCTGCCTGCCTTCCGCATCAAATGTGCGGACGGGAGTTGACTCCGGCAAGAAAAGTTCCCCAGGCTTCATTTTGTTCAAACATGGATGAAAAACGCTCTTCAATAAACTCCTCCAGCGACTCCCGGGGAAAATATTTCGGAAGAACTTTTCTCAATTCCGCAATCAGTTTTTCTGACCGTTCACGGGTTATACGCACGCCGTCCAGCCAGTTATTGATCTGAGCCTGATTGACAAAACCTCTGGAAAATTTGGGTTTGGCAGCGTTGTTGTGTCCAAAACAGTAGTCAACATAGGCATAGAGAGCATCTATTTCATTGAACATGTACCAGATTTCAAGGATATCGTTATTTTTCTGCGCCTTGCCTAAAAATTTTTCAAGTTCCTCCCTGACGGGTTCCGGTTCAATTCCGAACCACCGGACGAGCGTATCCATATCCATTTCCGGCAATCCGAAAAAAGATTCGGCAAACTCTCTGTTGAACTTGCAGCGGTCAGTAATTTTTCCGTACTTCAGCGTATGAGTCTGATATGCCGCCATATACATTGCCTGCGGAAGCGTGGTATTGATAGGATAAAGACTTTGTATCCTGCCCCAGACAGTACCGATATGTCCGCAAGAAGGATATTTTGCTTCGATATCCGCCCAGTCGTCCACATTTTTCTGCATAAGAAACTGCCTGCCCATACCGCGGAATATTTCATCATTTGTCTGAATCCTTGATGCTCCCCAATAAGCGATGCGACGGTCAGCGTAGCGTTTGATAACAGCTTCATCAATTTTCCTGTATTGCCAGACACAAGGCGTGGCAAATTCAAGGAGATCTCCGACAACAGCAAGATCATGATTGCGGAACATGTCATCCCACATCAGAACCTTTTTGCCGTGTTCAACCATGAACCGGACACACTCACGGATTCTTCCGGCGTAAATTTGAAAAGCATCTTTTCCCTTGCAGCGCGGACAGGGGTCCTTGAGATGGACTTCGTCTGCGCCGATATGGAAATATTCGCACTCAGGAAACACAGCAAGAATTTCTCCTGCCATCGTTTTCCAGACCTCAAAAGATTCCGGATCCGAAAGACACCACTGGTAGGAATTGTGGTTTTCCTGCAAATGCCGGTAAGGTTTTTCTTTGAGAAAATAATCCAGATGTCCGGCACTCTGAAGAAGAGGAATGATCTTTAATCCCAATTCTCTGCACTTCAAATCAATCCTGCGGAAATCATCTTTTGAATAGGCATAAGGACGGACAAATTCCGGAAATGCCTCAAATGGAAAAAGATCCTCGAATTCAAACAGCAAATGAGTATATCCCAATTCCGCCAGTTGTTCCACGGTTTTGAGCAGATATTCTGCCGTTGGGAACAGAGATTTCATATCCAGATGAAGACAGCGTATCTCAGTCATATCACAACTCCGGGTGACGGGTTTTTTCACGGAATTCCCGGAAGATCTCAAGAGATGTGTCATCCTCCTTGATTGCACGGACATATCCGGCAATATCTTCTGCTGCACCCTCACAGATGGCTCTTCCGTGTTCTGCATCCGCCTCTCCGCCCCAGCCGCCGCTGTGGTGGGGATGGGCGGCGAACCAGCCGGCAGGGACCCGCAATCCCGCCTCCTGCATACTCAGACAACGCTCTTCGGCGATGCCGGTTTCAGGAGGCAACATCATGCTTTTATTCATACATTCCGGAAAAAGGTAAGAGGCGATCGCCGTTTCCGGTCCTCCGGCATGGCCATTGGTGCAATTTGCTTCTTCCACTAATTTTTTTCTTGCTGCGGCATATTTTTTTCCGATATAAAATCCGGCCTGGGTGTAGACCATGTAGTCGCGGTCCTTTTCACAGAATCTCTGCATGAAAAAATCGATCAACGGACCATTTCCGCCATGGGAATTGATGAGCAGAATCTTTTTATAACCGTTGCGGGAAATTTCTGCACAAAGCTGTTCAAGAGCTTCAACGCAAAGATCCAGCGGAAAAGCGATCGTTCCCGGCGCAAAGGTACAGTCGCTCAGGCTTCCGAGATACCAGCCGGGAAAAACCATAAACGGTTCCAACTGTGCCGCCATATCCGCAAAGTGCCAAGACTGCATAACATCCATACCAGTCGGCAGATGGCTGCCGTGACGTTCAATACACCCCATAGGAACAACGCAGACACCGCCGCAGATATCGCGGGCTTCCACAATTTCCTGAGCTGTCATTTCATTCCATCGCATAATATACTCTCTCTGTTTTTTTTATTACAATTCAGGATGACGGGTTTTTTCACGGAATTCCCGGTAAATCTCAAGCGTGGTATCATCCGCTTTGATCGCCCGGACGTATCCGGCAATATCCTGAGCAAAAGCATCGCAGATCTCTTTTCCATATTCAGCCGTGGCATCTTTACCATAACCGGCGTAATGATGCGGGTGAGCCGCGAACCACCAGGCTGGAACTTTGAGTCCGGCTTCAAGCATTTTTTCGCAGCGTTTTCCGGAAATACTTACTTCGCGGGGAAGAATTGCGTCCATTTTGACACAGTGCGGGAACAAATGCAGTGAAACTGCCGTTTCGTAGCCGCCGCCGTGTCCATTGTTTGAATCGGTTTCTTCCGCCAGTTTTTTCATCGCAGCCGAACCGTTTTTGCCGATATAAAAACTTTCCGGGAAATAGACCATATAATCACGGTCCTTCTCACAAAACTTCTGCAAAAAGTAGTTGATCATGGCAACATTTCCACCGTGAGAATTGAGCAGCAGAATTTTTTTATAACCGTTGCGGGAAATTTCTGCACAGAGCTGTTCAAGAGCTTCAACGCAGAGATCCAGCGGAAAAGCGATCGTTCCCGGTGCGAAGGTACAGTCACTCAGACTGCCCAGATACCAGCCGGGAAAAACCATGACCGGTTCCAATTCAGCCGCCCGGTCTGCAAAATGCCATGCCTTCATATAATCGATGCCGACAGGCAGATGACTGCCGTGACGTTCAATGCACCCCATCGGAACAATGCAGACACCGCCGCAGATATCGCGGGCTTCCACAATTTCCTGAGCTGTCATTTCATTCCAACGCATAACAGAAACTCCTTATTTTTTGTTGACCGGGCTGATGGCGATATTATCAATCAGCACATAATCCCCCGGAGAATAAAACATTTTTCCGTATCTGGTATTGTGCCAGAGAGAAAATTCAAACGTGCAAATTCCGCTTTTCAGGGGAGAAAACTCCATAATATATTCGCCCCAATCCACAGGAACGGCATGAGAGATACCGCCCTTTTTCCGTTTATTGACAGTCTCATATTTCAAATCCGGACCGCCTTTTTCATGGATGAGAAAAAGCATACTTGGTGCCGTTCCGGAAATATCAAAGCGGATGCGGTATACCTGACGGGGGATCAATCCTGCAACAGTGATCCGCATGGCAGCAGCAACTCCGGAAGTACCGTCTTTCTGTTTGCTGATTTTTTTGATCCGGATTTCAGCACAGTGATTCCGTCCGGGCATTTCTTTAAAAACGCCCCATCCGTCGCCGGTACTCCGGATATTTTTGCGGAGAACAGCAGGGGTTGCCTCAAAGTTCCCCGGAGGGAAAAGATTGACAGGCTCTGCGGCAAAAAGCGGCAGAATCACTCCTCCGGTCAGAAATAAAAACTTTTTAAGTATCATTTTGTTCTCCGGAGGATAAGTTCCACATCGGCCATCAGTCCCATCAGCATACCATTAGGCACGATCCACGCCTCTGCGCCGAAAGCGTTGTTGACAATACCGCCGGGTTTGACGGCTGACGGTTTGGCGCTCATCGGCATGAAGGAGTGAATGCGGAATCCATTTGCCATAATACCGGGAATAATGCCGTCTTCATGCCCCGGACAGTTGCTCAAACCGGTCTGAAGCGCACTGAAGCGCCACCCCATTCCGGAAATTTCACACATGTTCTGCGGATTGCGTCCGGTCCAGAACTGAATGACCTTTTCAGCCAAAGTAACATACTTCTGATTGCCGAGGATCTCCCCTGCCCGAAGCAGAGTCAACGTGCAGAGACTGTTGTAGTAAAAAATGCCTTTTGCATTTTCCGGCAGAGTCCTGCCGTAATGTTTGTTGAGTCGGTAGCTGGTGAACGCGGGGAACAGTGCTTCAAGGTCATATCCGGGCAGTATCATCCTGCTGACATAAGTATCGATCGCCTTTTTCAGTCTGCCGGAAAAATGAGAATCAGGATAAAACTCTGCATATTCAAGCATCACATTAAAATAGTGGACTGTGGCATGGAATGAGGAAGTTTTATCATAGGTTTTATAGTTCATGGCAAGTGCATTATGGATGATTTTTTCCATAACTTTATCTGCCATTTCCTTATAGGCTTTTTTTCCGGTCAGTTGATGCAGGTAAATGGCGGTATAGGCAAGTTTTGCACCGCTGCGGGTCATTTCCTGACGGGTCCAGATTTTTTTGCGGTCAAGTTTCCAGACATTAAAGTAGCGGTGAACATGGTTCGGATAATACTTTTCCATCACCCGGAGACAGGAGGCACTGATTGCCGGATTGATCTTTTTCATGCCCATACCGACCAGAGCGATGGGGTGTTCATGACGCCATTGATTACCGAGATCACCGGTAAATTTTCCGTCTTTGGTTTCTTCTCCGAAAACCACCCGGTCATCAGCAGTTCCGGGGATACCATCAGTTACTTCATCAGGCGCAATACCGATCCACGGACTCCGGGGAGTCTGGTTGACAGTCGGATCAAGAAATGTTCCGTCGGGCATAAAACACTTTTCAACCCAGCGGCTGCAGCCCCACCAGAGTTCATCCGGCAGATCGGCCATTTTTCCTTTGCGGAGATTCCATTGCGGATTCAGACGGTACAGGATACGTCCGAGCATATAAATACTCTCGCCGTCGGACCCCTGCTTGGAACAGTCTCCGGCATCGCGCCAGCCGCCGGAAAGATCTTTATGTCCGAGAATGTATTTGGGATCGATTCTGCCGTCAGGCAGATAAATTTTGCTGCTGTGACGGTATTTACTTGAAACGATGTAGGCATCATCGGCATAATCGGCTTTCTTTTTCCAGCCTTTCTGGACAAATCCCTGCCGTTGACAGTAATAGCCGTTGAGCAGAAAACGCATACCGTCCATGTAGATATTCCGGCTGATTTTAAAGGGGCGTGTCGTCATACCGTTACTGCGGAGAGTATATGTTCCCTCACGTCTGAAATCCGAAAAATCAGCGATCCATGCTTCCCGGTTGTAAAAAGTACCTTTTCTGACAGCCTTGCCGCGATAAACAACTTTATTGTTCTGCAGGATCTCAAATTGTGGTTTCAATCCTTTTTGACGGCTCCAAACGATGGCATCTTTGTAGCCTTTCGGATGATATCCCAGTTGATTGATGATGATTTCCGCATAATCTTTGCCCAGCATATCCAGTTCAACATTTCGGATCTGCACACTGCCGTTTTCAACAATGATACCGGCCTCGACCCTGAACGCAGAAACCGGCAATTCAAACTGATATTCAAAATTCTGCCATATCCCGTTATTTTTCAGGATGGGAGTCGTAAGTTCTTTAACGCTCTTTTCTGCACCGAGTCTTTTGATGGACCGGTCAACGCCGGTGAAGTTGAGTTTGAAATAACTCTTTCCCGACACTGGACGTATTCTGGCACGCAATGCATAAACGCGTTTGTTATCCATCAGAGGATTGTTCGCCTGCCACAGTTCCATTTTTCCGCCGGAACTCAATTCCAGAACACCATTGACCAACTGCGCCTTTCCCTCGCCCTTTTTCAGCCAGTTTGCAGGTTCGCCCCGGCGGTTCATGTATTTAAATTCAGGATTGGGCAGAACATTGGTTGCCGTGGCAAAATAATAAGCGACCCCGTCGGGCAGGAATTTATGATCTTTGCGGAGTTGTTTTTCCAGTGCCTCCTCTGCCGCTGCATAAAACTTTGCACCGGAAAGTTTCTCTATTTTGGAAGTTTCAACTTTTTTGCTTTTGAGCATGGATAAATATTCCCGGCGCATCAATCCGGGAGAAACGCCGTTCAGACGGATGGGGATGAATTTTCCGGGCGTTGCACCGTAACTGCCGTCAGCCAGCAGAGATTCACCATATTTACCCTGAACGCTGCGGCAGATATTGATATTGACACAAACATCTTTTCCGGAAACCGGATTATCCGCGGCAAGTTCACTCAGCGGCACTTTCAAAACGGCGATCCAGTGATCATCAAAAATTTTTCCGGCGGCCTTTCCTGCGGAATCCCAGTTTTTCCGGCGGAAACACAAGTCCTGCAATGTGCCGAGACTGTTGATGATATACTGCTGATAATTTCTGCCTTTGCCCGCAGTATCAATATAAATTTCGACACAGTCATCCATATAAACATCGCGGTCATGCAGTTTGGCAACAGCCTTGACTGTTTTGCGGGGTTGAAAACACTTGACGGTAAAAACCAGAAACTTTCCCTCCAGTTTGACCTCCGCTTCGGTCCTGTAACGGTCTTTCACGCCGGGATCGGCATGAAATTCAGTAAACCGGGCAGGCAGACTCAATTCCGCCGCTGACAAAAATACGGCAGAGAGCAGGCAGATCAATACAAAACAATTTTTCATCGGAAATTTTATCCCTTTATTATAAATTTTTCAGTAACTTTGTTTTGAGAATGAAAATGATTTTTCAACATTGAGAAAATCACGGTAATAAGCGGTAATGGTACTGGTCGTATTGCGCCACTCCCATTTGACGGACTCTTCAAAACCGCCGATATCAATACCGGCGGCTCTGCCATCCAGAAAGTTGACATTCATGCGGTTGTTATGGACAAATCTCCATCTTGAACCGGTTGAGTTGGTGATATTGGCGGCAGAAGCCTGCGAAGTTCCCGTTGAATTGGAAGAATCTCCGTCCTGAAAATATTTACCCGGTCGGACGGCCCGCTTCAATGAAATCCACTTGCCGTCAGGAGAACTGGTGGTAAAGAAAATGGCAGCAGAATCAGGATAAGACTTATTAAACCAGTTTCCGGCAGTTCCGCCATTAAGGCACTTTATACCATACCCGCTGTAATTGACAGTGTTATCAGTTACAGGTTGACCATCCCAGGTACAGCGCAAAACCTTTTTGGACGGCAGAAGTTTTAATCTGTCATACATGCTCCAGCCATGACTCTTGCCGTAGTCCGTAATACATATCCAGCCCTTGAAATCATTGCTGTAAAGCAGACGCATGGATATGATCTGTTTAAGGTTGTTGAGACACGCCGTTGCTTTTACCCTCTCGCGCGCCTGCTGCAAGGCAGGCATCAGCATTGCCGCCAGAATCGCGATAATGGCAATCACAACGAGTAGTTCTATGAGAGTAAAGGGATTGTCTTTTCTCCTCGCGTTCCCCTTTGCTTTCAAAAAAAGCGGGGTATTTTGTTGTTGGACGAAACAAGCCGTATCCTGCGGCTTTTTACGGCGCAGTCCCGCAATAGTGAAAACAGACACACCGGAATTTGTTGCAGGGACAAACGGAGCCGTTTTCTGCCAAACGGAAATGTCCGTATTTCCCCGTCCGTTTACACATCCCTCTGCGAACAACATGCTGCAACAGCCATTCAATAGATAATCTGATCCCATTTATACCTCCTGTTTTATTTTTCCGGTTGCACTTTTAATTTTTTAACGCTTTTACGCATAATAAGTTTGGCAGGAACTTTGATTACCTGCAGACAATCTGTTTTTTCCTCCAGTTGTTTGCAAAGCAGAGTAAGGGCGATCTGGTTCATAAGTCCGTGCTGCCGGTCAATGGAGCAGAATCCGGGAGTGCCGAAAGATGATTCACCAAACTGCTCAAGATTGTCAAAACTGAGGATATCAGGAACAGAAGAAATATGGCGGTAAGCCTCTTTGATCCCCTGCGAAAAATAATCACTTAAACTCACAATCAACGTATCTTCGTCCAAATCCCTGCGTTCAGAAAAATACCTGAATGCGCTCCAGCAGGCGGCGGCACTGTTGGCAACAGCCAGTTGTTGGATTTCAACATTTTCTTCCGGCACATCCAGACATTTCAGAATTTTGAAGACACTTTCAGCACTGGCAGTAGAGTTTCTGTGACTTGCTTCCAGAATAAGAATTTTTTTATAATTTCCAAACGGAGAAAAATTGTTGAACTCGCTCAAGGCTTGAGAACAATCAGGAATGACCTGACTGCAGGGGAGTTCATCAACAATATACAAATTACCGGTAACAACGATCCGGCCTCTGTAATTCCACAAGGTTTTAATTGTCCGGGAATCAATAAAACAGGCATCTATCAGAAGTGCATTGCTCTTTTCTAAAATCTTTTCTGCTCTGAACGGATTGCACAATGTGTGATAGGTCAGAATCTGCGGTTCAATATTGAGTTTATGAAAATGCCCGAACAGCAATTCAGCGGCATTATCTTTCAGTGGATCGGCAGAGGCTGGACCGGGAACAAATCCGGCATAAACGATTTCAGGTATCACGGGCGGATCATTTTTGATAAATGTTCCTCTTTGCGGGACACGATACACAACATCCTGCATTTCGAGCAAATCAAGAATTTTATTGGCAGTCACAACAGATATGTTGAAGCGCAAAGCCAATTCTCTTGCACTCATTACAGGCGTTCCCTGCGGAAGACGTTTTTCCCGCAATTCCCTGCCCAGACGGGTTGCCAATTCAGCTGCTTTGGTTTTTCTGCCGTAAATCATTCTCACTGCCCTCACAACGGAGTTTTATTCACTCTGTGGATAAATATAGGCAACGGAAGAAAACTTGTCAAGACCTTCGCAGGAGGTGGAAGAAAAAACAGATAAAATATTCCGTCAACTGTTTTAAAATTATTGAAACAGCTTCTTTTTTACGGTCGATTTCAGTTTCCCGGCTGCTGAATATGCTTTTCAAAAATTGCGGGAATTGAGAATAATATCAACAGCGGCAGAAGCACGTCCCTTGAGAGGCAGCGTTTGAGCCGCTTTTTGAGCAACTCCTGCAAAATGTTCTCTGGCATTGAACCACGCCTGCCAGGCATTCAAAAGTTTTTCAGAAGAAAAATCGCCTTCAAGAACAATTCCGGCGCCGGAATCACGGACTAAAGAAGCGTATCCGCAAAGTCCGGTCACAAGCACAGGCACTCCGCAGGCAAGCGCTTCGGCAATCACGCCGCCGGTCGCCTCTTTGCGGGCAGGATGAACCAATACATCCGCCGCCTGAACGAATGAGGAAGTATCTTTCTGCGGTCCGTGAAAACGGCAGTAGGAAAGGATATTCAACTTCTGTGCCGTTTTTTGAGCTTCGCCGCCAGCATCATTGCCGACAAAGTGAAGTTGTGTCTGTTTTTTTATTTCCTCAGGCAGAGAGGCAAAAGTTTCCATAACACGGTCACCGCCTTTGAGTTTCCAGTTGGCGGCAACAAAAAGAGCAAGCGTTTCATTTTCTTTCACGCCGAGAGCAGAACGGTACTTCCGGCGCAAAACATCATCCGCAGGCACATACTGTTCTCCGACACCCGGTCCCAGATAAATCAACCGTTCCACAGGCGTTCCGTAAACGGAACGGAACTCCTCAAACTGCTTTTGGCAGATGTAAAATGCAACCGTCCGGGAGTGCGGCGAAAATATGGATTTTTCCAATTCAGAAAAAACTTTGTACCGTCCGAAATGACGGAGCAGAAACGCTCCCTTGCGGCGGTTGAGCGCAGCGGTATAACAATCATCTGCCGCAAAATAAAAATCACAGCCGCCGAAACGGTTGAAGGCAACTTTGATATCAAAATTTTGCGCCGCACGGTGAAAGGCCCGGGCAAACTCCAGAGCCTTGCGGTGATTGCTTAAACTTGAAAGTTTTAAAATTTCAACATTCACCCCCGGAAAAGACTCAGAGGAATTCCATTCCCCTGTAAAAACAGTTACATCTTCTCCGCGGCGGGCGAACTCCAAAGCAATATTACGCATATCAATCTGAAGTCCGCCGAAAGGGAAGTATTTGAATATTCCCAGAGCAATTTTCAAAGCGTATTCTCCTCGCTCTTGCGCCTGATTTTTTCAAAGAGTCCAAAAGTTATCAGTAAGACAATAAATCCGGCAAAGAGATAAGCGTGGTTCAGATCAAGTCCGAATCCCAGCGGACCGCCGTGGGCGGGAGAGATCCAGAGAATGTATGTCGTAACAACAAAAGTCATGAATGCGCCGGGGATCCAGGCGATCCAGCAGTTCTTTTTACGGACACCCAGCCAGACCGTGGCAGCGGCAAGCGTGCTGGCGGCAAGCACCTGATTGCCCCAGGCAAAGTAATTCCACAACTGGTTGAAGGTTGCCGCACTCTTGTTGGACCACCACAGCAGAAGAGACACAATCACGATCAGCGGCACACACAGCATGATGCGGCTGTAAAATTTACCCTGGGGAATATTGAGGATCTCTGCAAGACTTAAACGCAGACTCCGCATAGCGGTATCGCCGCTGGTGACGGCAAGGATAATCACACTCAAAACAGTGATCATTCCGGCATATTTACCGAGAAAGTGTCCGGTGATATCGCTGAGGACAGCCCCCGGCGCTTTTGCCATCAGCGCGGGGAAAAGGTTGTAGATCATCAGAGCCGCGCCCGCCCAGATCATTCCGATCGCGCCTTCAAGAACCATCATGCCGTAAAAAGAGGCGCGTGCCTGTCTTTCGCTCGCCATGGTGCGGGCAATGATCGGACTCTGCGTCGCATGAAATCCGGACATGATACCGCAGGCAATCGTCACAAACAACATGGGAATCAAAGGCTGTCCCTTCTTTGCTGTGAACATCTTTTCAGCGAAAGCAGCGGATTCATCAAGCAATTCAGGCGCACTCTGAAGTTTGAAGAACATCGCGACAAAAATTGCAAGCGTTCCCAGAATAAGCAGTCCGCCGAAAAGCGGATACAATGAACCGATGATTTTGTCAACAGGAAACAGCGTCGCAGCAATATAGTACACAAAGATACCGACGACCGCGATCCAGAATACAGGACGTCCGGGAATCATACCGTCAACCAGCTGAGCCGGAATATTGATGAATACAGCCACAACCAGCAGAAGAAGAAAAATCATGAAACAGGAAAAGACAAAATAAAATTTCTGTCCGATATTTTCTTTGATCAATCGGGGCAGATTGGCACCGTCACTCCGCAGGGACATCATGCCTGAAAGAAAGTCATGGACCGCCCCGCCGATAATGTTTCCAATCGGAATAATAACAAATGCAATGACACCGAATTTAATGCCGAGAATAACGCCGATCACAGGACCCACACCGGCAATATTCAACAACTGAATCAGCATGTTTTTCCAATGCGGAAGAACCACAAAATCCACGCCGTCATGCAGTCTTTTTGCCGGCGTTTCCCGGTCATCCGGACCGAGGATACGCTCAACCAGCTTTCCGTAAAAAAAGTAACCACCGAGCAGAATGACCAGACCGAGAAAAAACAGTTTCATTTTTTCTTTTACTCCTCAACAGCATCCAGAATCACAACGTTATCCACGGGAACATCACGGTGCATGCCGCGGACACCGGTTTTAACTCCGGCAATCTTATCAACGACATCCATGCCGGAAACGACTTTACCGAAAACACAATAGCCGAAATACTGCGGCACCGGCGCACGGAAATTCAAAAAGTCATTATCGACAAGATTGATAAAAAACTGACTGGTGGCAGAATCCACGACACCGGTACGCGCCATGGCAATCGTTCCGCGCGTATTGGAAATCTGATTGGTCGCTTCATTCTTGATCGGTGCATTGGTTTCTTTATGGTTGAAATCGCAATCCATGCCGCCGCCCTGAATCATAAATCCCGGAATAACACGGTGAAACAAAGTATCCTTGTAAAAACCTGAACGCACATACTCAAGAAAGTTTTTGGTCGTGATCGGTGCTTCTTTTTCAAAAAGCTCAATGGAAATATCGCCGAAAGTGGTTTTGAGAGTAATCATTATTCTTTATCCTCCTGAATGTTGAAACGGCACCGTTGCCGGTGCCGTGTTAAAAATTGCATACTTGAAAATTAAAGGTTCTGTCCGAAATTGACAACACCGTTGGGGCGTTTGCCTTCGGGATATTTTGCGCTTCCATCCGGATTGACAATCTTGCAGCTGAGGAAGATAAGCATATTGCCCTTTTCTGCCTGAGAATATCTGGACTGGAAGAAACGGCCGATGAACGGGATATCACCGAGAATCGGAATCTTGTCATGATAGCTCTTGGTCAAGTCAGTTGCCACGCCGCCGACAAGCACCGTATCTCCGTCATAAACCTGAACAACGGTATCCACAGAACGGTCGTTGAAAATCGGCATCTTGAAGTACTCACCATCTTCGCTGGAACTTCCGCCTTCGGTACTGGAACTTTTCTGACGGGCATCAAACACCATCCAGTTGACGAATGTCTTGATCGGGAAGTTGACTCTGACCTGAATAACACGGCTTTCGTCAAGAATCTGCGGCTGAACAGAAATCTTCAAACCCAGATATTCCGGATCATCACTGAAAGTCGGCTGTGGAGAAGATTCGGTTGTAGTGGTGTTGGATGTCGTTGAATCTGTCATTTCCCACTCATCAGGGAAGTAACGCACAGTACCCATATAAACCGTACCCAACTGATTGTTGCGGACGGTCACTCTGGGAGAGTACAGCACATCACCGCTGTCTGCCCAGTTCAACGCAAACATACTGGCAACCAGTTTGGTTCCGCTGGAATCCTGCCAGACATAATTCAACGTTGAATCCGGAACTGCTCCGGCAATTTCCGGATTGGCATCATCGGCGCGATAGTAACGCAACAATTCGTTGCTGTTCTGCTGAATAACAGTCTGAGTACGGAGCGTACCGTCCGGATTGACAGTCGGTCTGTTGGAGTTGACGGAATACTGCCAGTTGAAAGCAAGCTCGTTAATATCTTTCTGGCTCAACTCAATAATCTTGAGCATGACCTGAATCATCGGTTCAGCACGGTTGTATTCCTCTTCAAGGAACTTTTCTGTTTTTTCAAGATTATCCGCCGTATTGGTTGCATAGACACAACCGATGTTGCGGTCATAGATCAGACTGGTTCCGGGACCGTAAGAGATACCGGCGGCAACCAGACGGTTTTTAAGATCTTCATTGGAATCAAAATCCGTGATTTCCACATTGAACACGCGGTTTTCCATATCGCCCAGAGAAACATGTTCAGGAGCGATAATAACATAATTATCAGTGATTTTGTATTTGATACCGTACTGCGTTTTGAATTTGCGGAGAACCTCCATGGCAGTCGCATCTTTAAGACTGAAACTGACCGTTTTTTCCGGCGGCGGCTGATTGGCATCAGCACCGGCACCTTCGGCACCGGCTTCTCCACCTTCAACAGCGGCAGCCGCAGCAGGTGCAGCAGCGGGCGCAGCAGCAGGTGCGGGAGCAGGAGCAGGAACTCCACCCTCTTCTCCGCCGGCAGTCTGAGTAGCTCCCTCAATGGGTTTGGCATCCAGACGGACAACGTTTTTGGGCAGATAAACAAAGTTGACACCCAGGTGTGCCGGATCATGCTGTTTGGTCAATTCACGCAGGTGGTTGACCACGACGGAAATCGGAATGTCGTCAAAAGAAAATTCTTTGATGACAATGGAATTAAGTTTCTGAGCCAATGCTGAACTTCCGGCGGGCTGCTTAGTTTTTGTACTGCCGGACAAAAAGTTGACGGAGTTTCCTTTTCCATCGGATTCCGGGAACACAGGCGTGGCAAATTTCCACTCTGTTTCAGAAAGCATACGGCGGTGCGTCGCATTGTAACGGGCATCACCGATCTTTCCGATACGGGTATAAACGCCTTCAAGGCTCTTGACAGCTGCGGCATTGTAGGGGTCGATCAACATAATTTCCTGGTATTTGCGGATGGCGGCACCAAGTTCATTGGCGGCAACCAGTTTACGTCCCTGTTCCAGCAACACTTCAATCTGATATTCCTGATTTTTCTTATTGGGAACAAGACGTTCCGCACTGACACTGTCACGCTCGGCAGCATGATTTTTTCTCTTTTCATACTGAGCAATCAGAGCTTCAAGACGATCTGCCTGTTCCGGACAATATTTCAATGCCTCTTTGCAAAGTTTGATTGCCGTTTCAAAATCTCCGCGCTGATAACTTCTGTCGGCATCACGGATGGCATCCTCTGCCTGAAGATAGTAACAACGGGAAATCTGACGGTCACAGAACTCCATTTTTCTGCTGAAATAGGGGGAGTTGAACTTTTTGAACTCCAATTTAGCCACACGATACAGACTGCAGGCAGCCATGTATTCTCCGGCAGCAAGTTTCATATTGGCATTGCGCACAAGTTCGTCGCCCTTGCGTTCAACTTCCTGTCTGCCGTGGTCAACACGATTGACAATAAGCCGCTGTTCCAGTGCGGCGGCATTTTTGCCGGTTGTATCTGCTCCTGATACAGCAACAGCAATCAGCAGCACTCCAAAACTCCATTTTGATTTTTGATTCATATTCAAAAACTCCATAGTCGTTACTTAGCGGTTGTATTCCGGCAATGCGTTGACACGATTGCGTTTTATCGGCATGCCGTGATCGTCAATCAGACGCGCGGTCACAAACATAAGCAGATTGGTGCGTTCCATGTTTTCAGCCTGACTCTGGAAGAATCTGCCGATCAGCGGCAAATCTCCGAGAATCGGAATCTTGTCAACACGGACAATCGCCTGATTCTGAACCATTCCGCCGAGAACCAGCGTTTCACCGTCACTGATATCAACCTGAGTTTTCATGGAACGCTGACTGATAATCGGTTTCCAGACGGTGTAGGTGTAAGTCGTCGTACCTTTGGCAGTTATTCCGGTAAAGGTGACTTCATAGTTGTCAGGACCGAGATAACTGGTCATCGCAAGGTCAAGATCAAGGCTGATGTCATGGTTTTTACGGATGGTCGGAATCACTGAAAAAACGATACCCAGAGATTCACCGTCTTCAGGGAAGTCCGGAAGCGGCGGCGTAATCTGATAGACAGGCTCGGCATCATCGGCAGAAATAACATCAACTTCCATTTCATCCCAGTCTTCGGGGAAGTAATAAGTCGTCTGCATTTTGACGGTGGCACGTTGTCTGTCCTGTGTAACGACTTTGGGCGCAGAAAGCGTTTCAGTACGTTCACTGCGTGAAAGAGCATTGATCGTCAAACTGATATTCAACGGAATGTCGGAACCCAGCGGATTGTGAGAACCGAAAAGCGCAGGGAAAATATTCCAGTTGTTCACGATAGGAGTCTTGGCGTCCGTTTTACCCGTACCGCCGCGCAGCAGAGCCATTGCAGCACCGGGCAGCGTGTTCACGCCCTGACCGAACTGCCAGCCGTGTGAACCGCTTTGCAAATTTCCGGTGACAGTATCCATATTGCCGGAACTCAAAGAACTGATCGTCCAATCAAATCCCAGATCCTGATAATCGGTTTCTGAAATTTCAATTGCCTTGATTTCAACCATCACCAGCGGTTTTGCCGCTGCGGCGATCTGGTCAATGCGTTCGTCCAGTTTATAGATGGCATCACGGGTGTTGGTCGCGACAATCTTCTTGGTACGCGGACTGTAATAGATGGAACTTCCGGAGGGGAACTCCACGCCGCGTTCAGAGAAGTAATTGCGCAATTCTTCAGGAGAAATTTCAATGTTCTGACGGACGGCTCCGCCCTTGAGCAAAGTCGTTTCATCACTGTCATTGCTTGAGTCTTCACCGACGGGAACAACCAGAAGTCCCCCGGTGTCGCCCTCTCCGGCTCCGCCTTCGCCGCCACCACCTTCAGTGCCTTCCACACCGGCAGCTTTCATACTTTCAAGCGCTGACGGCGGAGTTTTGCCGGTCACAGCCACCGTGAAGTTACGCGGCGCATCCCAGGAATGGGTAATCATCTCATTCGCCTGGGGAGCAAAGTTGACACTGGTCAGACCGTTACGGGTACTGACTTCATACTTCAAACCGGTCACCAGACTCAAACACTCCAGAACAGAGGCAAGAGAGACGTTATCCAGAGACAGGGTAACGCGAGTCTTTTCAACCAGATCGGGAGTCAGCATGTGACCGACAGTCACACCCTTGTAACGTTCATCTTTTTCGGGGTCGCCCTCTTTGCTGCGGTCCTGAATATAGGTCAGCACAGCGGCAAGGTCGGCATCGTCAAAGTGGAATCCGGCAAAACGGATATTTTTGAGTTTCTCACTGGAAGCACCGATACTTCTCTTTTCGGCACCGGGGATATTGTCGGGCAAAACCAGATTAAAGGTCGGCTCAGTCCACTGCCAGGCCGTATAAGCAATCACACCGGCAACATCGCTTCTGCGGCGATAAGAGGCATCGAGGAAAAGTTTACGGTAAATGTTTCCTGCAACCATGATCGCCTCACGGTCATAAGGATTGATAACAAAGGCCTTTTCAACGCAATCCCTTGCCAGATCCAGTTTGCCGTTGCGGAAATAAGTTTTGGCTTCCCCGAGCAGACGTTTGAATTCGCTCTGCTGTTTTTTCAGATCGGGAACGGTTTTTCTCAGTGCGGTATCCTGCTCTTTCTGATGAACAGATTTCATGCCGCGTCCGTAAGTTATCAGATTATTGGCTTCTTCCCTCTGCAGCGGACTGAGTGACGCCGCCTGAGTTGCAAGCGCAACGCAGTCATCATACTTTTTATCAGCCGCCGCCAGACGGGCCTTGCGGAGAAGATCACGGCTCCACTGATCTTTGATGTCGGCAATTTTCTTTTTCACCATATCAACGCGCGAAGAAGCCACATGATTCCTGACGGATGCCAGCTCCAATTCCAATTCAGCCAGCACATCTTCACAGAGCGCAACAGCCTCTTTGAATTTGTTCTGACCGCAAAGAGTATCCGCCTTTGCCAACTTGGCATCCTGTGCCGCATAGATTTTCTGTATTCTTTCCCTGTGCCGGACGACCTGCACAGGTTCCCTGTAAGGACGTACTGCTTTTATATGACGTACAGACTCCTTCTGATCGCCGGCTTCAGCAGCCTGAACAACCAGCAACAACGGCAAGATACCGGCAATACAACCCGGAAATTTCTTAATCCGCATAGGAAACACCACCTTCCCCCTTGTTCAATATATACTTAATTATACCTTTTTAATTTACATACACTTTTAGAATATATCAAGTCATACGGTGAAAAAAACCGTGATATATTTGAAAAATCCTTTATCTTCTGCGTCCCGGGACCGTCTGTCTGACCATATTATTGTCAGTCGGCGCCATTCCTCCCGTTCCACCGATAATATCAATCACCCGGCTGTCTTCAGGAATTTCACTTTCACGGGTGACGAGCATAACCTTGCCCAGTTCATCTTTTGCGGGATCCTGCTTGCCGGAAACTCTGGCACGTTCCAGATTGGCAACCATCTTCTTTTCATCAAAAGAACGCAAGATGTAATCAGAATATCCGATACGGGAATTTCCCATGCGGAAACGCTCGCCGATACGGACAACCATCTCCGTACGTTTGCCTTCAGGCATACCGACATCTTCAAAAATCGGACGGCGATCTGAAGAATACACCGGCTTGCCGATCTGCATTTCAAGTTTATCCGGTGCTTCACCGTTTTTCTTCTGAGCAGCAGTCAGCTCTTCTTCAAGGTAAATCTTGGAAAGATCCTGTGCCTTGTCTTCAGCAGCCTTTTCCACACCGCCTGCAACAAGTTCCTCTTTCTTTTTGCCGCTGCCTGAAGAGTCGCTGATAATGCGCTCCACTCTTTTGATGCGGTAACGGCGTTTTTCAATTTGAATCGTTTCATTAACGCGCTTGAGATCCGTTCTTTCTGTCACTCTGCCGCGACTGAAAATCTTATAGTTGATCTGAAGATCCCAGCGTTTGTGGTTTTCCTGACGGTTGGTATTGAGTGCGCGGAAACTCACCGGCAGCACAACACGGCGGACTGCAACCAGACGCAAACGGTACCACAGCGGCGGATGATTGCGGGCAATCGTCGGATTGGTGTTTTTCTCCATTTCAAAAATATTGGCAAATCCATCACCATCGGCATCATAAAGTGCATCGTAAGGATTGTTTTTGTCAAGCTTGTTTGTTTCTTCATAGGAGTTGGGCATTCCATCACCGTCTGAGTCATCTGCTGTAATGACATTCCGGCGGATTTTCGGACGTTTGGGAGGAACCTTTAAAATACGTCCGCAGCCGGGACAGGGTTTATCATTGAAATACACACGGGGAACCAGAGCTCCGCAGCCGCTTTCTTTGCCCTCATCATCTTTGCCGACAAAACAGACGGCAAGTCCCGGAAATTCGGTCAAATCACTGTAAAAAAGACCGGCAGATTGTTTATTCCGGGATCCGGCCTTTGCCCAGACAAAAGTTCCATCTTTCCGGATGTTGTCAGGCTGAAGATTTTTATCTTTGGAATCCTGAGGTTTGTAGTCCGCCTGCCGGGTCGGAATACGGAGGTCAGAATCTTTGACATCTTTGGTCTGAGAAGCAATACTCCAAACGTTCACCATCGCAAAGATGAAGAACAGAAGCATTCCCAGCAGAATCAGTTTTTCGTAATGTTTATTGATGAAATCCACGGTCATTCCTCCAGAAAAAAATCAGTTCATACCGGCAAGTTCAATATACTCAATGTCAAAAACAGCCCGGTACTCACTCGCGCCGCCCAACTTGACATCCCCATAGCCGCTTCGCTGATAAAACGGCAGACTCTTTTCACGTTTTTCGAATTCTTCCTGCCATTTGGCACGAAGTTCTTTTTCTCTATCTTGAGTTTCTGTGGCAACTTCCTCCACAACAGAACCACGGCGTCTGCCCCGGCGAACCTGAGGTGCGGCATCCTTCTTCTCGGTCTCCTGCTGGACAGCAACCGGATTCAACAACTGCTTTGCAGAGGCAGCCTCAATGTCAGAAGCGTACACAAAAACACTTCTGACAATATAGAAACGCCGGGTCGCCGGATCGTAGCCGAAACCGTTTGCAAGTTTGCGCAAATTGTCAAGAGATGCCGTTACTTCAAAAGAATAATGGGTAATCATGTAATTACCGCGTCCGACAAACGTCGCGTCGTAGGCTCCGTTTTCTTTATTGATACCGCGAATATGGAAAAAGTTGAGAGACTTGATATCCACAACACTGATCTTTTTGCAGATATCGCCGATGATATCCCAATGACGGAAAATAAGCGGAATATCCTCTTTACGGAAAGGAGCAGCAACGCCCCCTTCTTCAGACTTGTAGGTTGTACTCGGGTTTTCAATAAATGTAAATCCGAGAGCATCCGCTTCAGGACGCATTTTCTGCCCCAGAAGCTGGTGGATTTTTTCCTGATACTTGCGGGAATAAGTCAAAAGTTTTTCCGGATCGTTCTGCATTTTACGGGGGATTCCGATCGTATAGAAAGCAAATGCTTCTCCATCATGTTCCAAATCCGGCTCCTGAGTCAACGGAGTCACAAGTTTCACAAACTCCTGCAAAGCCTTATCCCAGGTATTCCGGTATTTGCGGCGCAATTCATCAAGTGCCATTCCCTGACGTGCGGGATTCTCATCTTTGCCGACAGTGTTATTATATTCTTCAATAAATTTTTTGCGAGCTTCTTCAATGCTTTCACCTTTCTTGACATTCATCAGAATCTCAATGAAACGATCCGCTGCCGGTTGATAGGGACGGCCGATCGTCTTTGAAAGTTCGCCGTTAAGTTTGGTATAAAGCGCAATATCCTGACTGATCAGCGGCTTGTTTTCATCAACAGGCGCAGGCGTATGCCGGATAAGTGTTGCAATCTTCTGCCGCAAACTGTCCGTCTCAGAAATACACTGACTCATCTGAAAATAAACTATTGCTGAGTAAATCAGCAATGCCAGGATGACTACAGATGCGATACTCATCACTGTAATCAGCAACAAATTCTGTTTTACAAAACGATTCACTTTTCGTCAACTCCGTTATTTTTTGATCGGTGTTTTCAGTGTGAGATACATGTCAAACCCCGTAAGATTAAGATCATTGGGTTTCAAACGTTCAACGATCTCAGCAGAAGCAAAATGTTTGGAATTGGCGATTTTATCCATCAATTCCTTTTCCTGCAGTGTCTGATCATTGAAAACAAGAGTACAGCCTTTTATCCGCAGACGTTTGATTTCCTGGACAGCAACTGTTTCTTCAAAACGCTGACGTTCAGTCTTCTGAACTTCTGCTGTTTTCGGAGCATTGGGATCATTGTTTTCGGTATTTTCAACAGGATCACCCACACCCTCAAAACTCAAAAGCCACATCGTATCGGGCATAAGACTCTGAAGTTCCGCAATAACTTCACCCCAGGCGTTGCGTTCTTTGAACAACTGAACAGTTTCTTCAAACGAACCTTTTATACCGTTGAGCTGTCCCACAAGACCGCTGATTTCCTGATATTTTGCTTCTGTCTTGCTGACCTCCTGCTTAACACGGTCCACGCGCTTCTGGTTGAAGTTCAGCATCATGTTCATTCCGGAGGCAAAAATCGAAAGACACAACAGCAAAGTGCCTGCCGCCGCATAGAAATACGGTTTCCGGCGGTTCAACTCTTTCTGTTTGCGGATGGAACGGGGAAGCAGAACGATTTCAAGCGGACAGCGGATAACATTCCGGATACTCATTCCGATCAGTTCCTGGAACATCGGAGCGACAGCCTGCAAAGCGTTACGGTCAACTTCAGGACCGATATTGATTGCACCGAATGTATTGAGGTATTCCACCGGAACACGCAGTTTTTCCTGGAAGAAATCAGGCAGATACATCATACTTGAAGCACCGCCTGAAAGCAGCACGCGTTCCGGCGCATGTCCGCCGTGCTGACTGCGCCAGACGTTGATGGAACGGCTGATTTCACCGTGCAGACGGGTCATGACGTTACGGGCAATTTTTGAAATCGTTGAAGCAAGTTCAGATTCAGGTTCTTCATAAGCACCGCCGAGAGCGACAAATCCGTAACGTTTTTTAAGACCTTCGGCCTCTTCAACAGAAATTCCGAACTCTTTGGCAATCTGAAGCGTAATCGTATGTCCGGCAATAGGAATGCTGCGAATGAAGATACGGTTGTGATCTCCGATAATCAGACAGGAACTCTTGTTGCCGATATTAAGCAGCAGCGCACACTCATCATCCTTGATTTGAGTGGCTTTGGCAGCATTGAAAAGCGGAACGGGGGCAATATTAACAGAAAGAATATCCTTGCCGGAATCGGCAATGACATCTGTAAATTCAGTCACATTTTCGGTTTTGACGGCAACAAAGAGAGCTTCAAATTCCTCGTGAGTCTCTTTGATTTCAAGCTGACTGCCGTCTTCCTGAGTTTCAAGACGTTCTTCTTCCCACTCATGGCGCATCAGCTGGTAGTTCCATTCAACTTCATCCATGGAGTACGGAACACTCTGACGGGCTTCAAATTCAACGATTTTGCCGATCGCCTTCTGGGAGCCGATAACAGTCGGGAGTTTGCTTAAACGGATGAACGACGTCTGTGCGGGCAGGGAAAGGCGCACCTGTTTTGCCGTAAATCCGTAAGTTGCCAACATATCATGATAAATCTCGGCAAACCCGGGAGTCTCCAGCGACTCAGACTGAAAATCAAATTTCTGAAATGCAAATTTATCAAGTGTAATCGCACCGTCAAGGGCGAAACTGAATTCCGCCATTTTCACGCTGTCTGTGCCAACATCAATCGTCAGCAATCGGTTATCTTTTGCCATATTTCCGTTTTCCCTGCACTGAAATTATCAATTTTTTCCGGTATCGTTTCCGGTATCTTTAATGTAGTCAAAAGTAGAAGGCATATGCCATGCCCAGGGTGATTTGTTCCTGGGCAGAACCGCACCCTTGACAACCATCGTAGCGGGACTGTTGACAAGGGATTCAAAAAATGCAATATTTTCCTGGTGTTTATTACCGCTGCGTTCGGTTGCGCGTCCCAGGAAATTACCCCGGCTGTCAGAAAACTCAACAAGAACCCTGTAATCAGCCGTTGTCAACGCGATTTCTTTGCGTCCGCCTGAAGTGGTGGAAGCATATCTGTCAAGCAGTTGCGGCGGAACAAACATCACTGCCGTATGCCGTCTGCCGTCAAGCCGGAGTGTCCAAAAAGTCGTCTGTCCCTCCAATATACTGTACACAACATTGCTTTTCCGGGCATTGGAACTCGGAAAAGCGACACGGACGCGCATATTGACATCATCTATCCAGCGTCCGTTCAAACCTTGGATCCCTCTCTGGTTTCCGGCATTTTTAGCCATTTTCCGCATCGAAACCACACCGGGAACAAAACTTACATGAACGACCAGCCAGCGTTTGTTGACAAATGAAACGCCGCCGGAACCGTAAGCTCCCAGCGTTCCGCCGGTTCTTGAAACCGACGGAGCCGCTTCAAGGGAAAGCTGTACACGGATGGCACCGAACTGAACAACATTGGCCTTTGATGCCCAAACACCTGAGCAGGCAAACACCAACATCAAAATCAGCAGCCGGATAAATCTGTTCATACAACCTTCCCTCTGTTCAAATTACTTTTTCGCAGCAGGAGCTGCTTTTTTCTCAGCCTTGGCGGCGGGTTTCGCAGCAGGAGCTGCTTTTTTCTCAGCCTTGGCGGCGGATTTCGCAGCAGGAGCTGCTTTTTTCTCAGCCTTGGCGGCGGCGGCAAGTTCCTTTTCAACACCTGCGTTTCCGCTTTCCATGCGGGCACCGTGACCGATCAGGATGGCAAGAACAAGTGCAAGCACCATAAAAATCGCAGTCAGCCAAACAGTTGCCTTGGTCAGATGACTGCCGGCTTTTCCGCCGAACATGGACTCACCGATTCCACCGAAAGCCGCACCCATTCCTCCGGACTTGGACGGTTGAATCAGAATCAGCCCGATCAGCAGCAGAGAAACAACAACGACCAGGGCATAAAGAAAAACGATCAACACGGACATTTTTTATTCTCCTGTTGCAGGAATGTTTTTTCAGAGAGCCAGAGCTTCACGGATCAAAGCGATAAAATCATCAGCCTTGAGAGCAGCACCACCGATCAAACCACCGTCAATATCGGGCTGAGCGACCAGCTCGCGGGCATTGGAGGCTTTCATGCTGCCGCCGTACTGAATACGCATATCATCGGCAACATTACCGAAGAGAGCGCGCAGTTCACCGCGGATGAATGCATGAGCCTGCTGAGCCATATCGGGGGTGGCAGTTTTTCCGGTTCCGATAGCCCAGACGGGTTCGTAAGCGACAACGATTTTCGCAGCGTCTTCAGCGCTGATTCCGGCAAAACCGACACGGATCTGCTGAGCAAGGACAGCCTCAGTCTTACCGCCTTCACGTTCTTCAAGGAGTTCACCGACGCAGACGATGGGGGTGAATCCGGCTGCCAGGGCAGCGACCAGACGCTTATTGACGGTCTCATCAGTTTCACCGAAGTACTGTCTGCGTTCGCTGTGTCCGATAATGACATACTGAACACCGGAAGTTTTCAGCATATCGGCGGAAATTTCACCGGTGAAAGCGCCGTTGGCTTCCCAGTGGATATTCTGAGCACCCACGCCGATCGGGCTGCCTTCAGCGGCTTCAACAACGCTGCCGATTGTAGTGAACGGAGGGCAAACGACGATTTCAGCAGCTTCCAAACCGGCAATACCGTTTTTAAGAGCCTCAACCAGGGCGCGGCCTTCGGCGGCATTCTTGTTCATTTTCCAGTTTCCGGCAACAATAATTTTACGACTCATTTTCTATCCTCACTTTATGTTTTATGTATGTAGACACAATGATCCTTTTTTACAATTAGACAAATGTCCGCCTACAAAATAGCACACAGAAGCTTTTTTTGCAAGCGGATTATCTGAACAATATTATAAAAGAGTGAAATTTTTATCTTATTCCGTCGGTATATTACCGTTTTTTTTCTTTTCTGAAGGATTTTTTACAGCAACGCATTGTCCGGAAATCGTTCTGGTCCAAATGATCCCGAGAGACCATAAGCCGCTGCTTTCCTCTGTGACGGAAAAATCCTCAATATCATCAGCACCAAGCTGCCTGGCACGGACAGCAAACATTTTCCGGATATCCCGCTTGCGGACATAATCGCGCCACATGGACCACTTTTTTTCATTGGGACGGTGCGGTTTTCCACTCCAGACGGGAATAAAGTTAAAGAGATAACATCCGGTATTCTGCCCGCGGATTCCGGCAACGGCAATTCGTCCGGAACTGCTCAGGCTTTCAGGTGCAACTTTGTAATGCCGGCAGACTGAAGTTGTACATCCGGAGCACAACAGCAAAAAGCACAACAGAAACAGACTTTTTTTCATAACCCAAACTCTCCGATAATTTACAGCTTTGTTTTTCCCGCCTGCGATTGTTTATACAACAGCAGGACTTTTTCCCGGAGCGTTCCGGCCAGCGCAGAGGCACACTTGTTCATAGCCTCTGCCGCCGCGACGGAAAAATCTCCGGATTCAGCAGAAAATTTCCGTTCCTCCAGCGCGCGGAACGTCAGGATATTTTCGCCGCAATACAGCGTAAAATCCCCGGCAAGCACGGCAGTATTCCGGGTGGTATCAATTTCAAAAGCTGTTATCACGCAACGGACACGGACTTCTTCATGCCCGGTTCCGTTCAGCTTGCTGCGCAGCAAACGTTCCAACAGAAGTTCAGGATCAAGAAGCCAGCGGCTGAACTCATCATTCTGCATACGGTTATTCTGACAGCGGTAAAGAAATCTCCTGTCAGCCCCCGAAAGATTACGAATCCGTGAAACCGTCACCCGGCAGGGCAAATCCTGCAGAATTCCATTGCCGCCGAGAGTAAAAAAGCGCGTTTCACTGCTTGAACCGATACAACCTGTCAATGCGGTCAGGAAGACCAGAATACCTGACATAAAAAATTTTTTGTTCATTTTGCCTTCATTCTTTCACTTTATACAAAAAATACACTATTTTACTATACTGCCAACTGCGCCGTTTTCAAGTTAAATCATTTCAAAAAAAACGATTTGCCTGTTCCAAACGGTAATCACAAAAGTTTTCCACTTGAAAAACACTGCCGCTTCATGTATATTCTTTTTTAAATCAGGATAAAAATTGAATGAGGTTGAACGTGTGTATTTATGTAGAACTTCCTGCGCCCGGGGAAAACGCTGTCTTAAACTGGCAGAAGGCGTTGAAACAGGCGATTGAATACGGGGCGGATGAAATTTGTTTTCATCCCGGGAAATATGAATTTTTTCCGGAAGACTGCACGGAAAAGTTTTTGTATTTTTCCAACAACGACAAGGGCATCAAAACTGTTGCGCTTCATCTGGACGGCTTGAAAAATATGACCATCCGGGGAAAAAACACGGAACTCTTTTTTCATGGCAGGATCTCTCCGGTCGTTGCGGAAAACTGTAACAATCTGCAACTTGAAGGATTTACCATTGATTTTGAAGATTCCTTTGTTTCAGACGGTTGCATAACAGATTCCGGAAATGGTGTCAGTTACTTGAAAATTCAGGGTAAACACAGTTTTTCAGATGGAAAAATCCATTTCTGCGGCGACAAATTTGACAATCTTTCCGGAGAACTGCACATCCGCCCGTATCTCCCCCGGAAGGGTGAAATGCCCTGGGATGCAAATGTGACCGTCGTCAAAAATAAAGATCTTCAATTCAAAGACGGACTCGTAAGTATTCCCTGTGAACTTCCTGCCGGAAACGTTCTGATCAAACATGAAGAACGCCTCTGTCCCGGAATCGTCCTTTCGGATTGTTCAAAAATTACTGTCAGGGATGTGGTCATTCACCACGCCGCCGGCATGGGACTGCTTGCCCAATTCTGCTCGGATGTTACTTTTGATCAAGTAAAAGTCATTCCGCGCGGACGGAGCGTTTCAGCTTCGGATGACGCAATGCACATGGTTGAATGCCGGGGAAATCTGCGTGTCAGCAACTGCGAATGTGCGGGGACGCTTGATGATTCTCTGAATGTCCACGGCATTTACCGTCCGACCTCAGCGGGGAAGGATAAACGGCATGTTCTGTTGGGGACAGGGCACTTCCAGCAAGCGGGTTTTCCAGGAGCGCGTCCCGGAGATACTCTGGAGTTCGTCAAATCGGCAACCGGATTTGCTTATGCAGAAGTTGCGGTAGCACATGTCAAACAGCTTGACGAAAATCAAACTCTCATTGAATTGGCAGAACCTCTCCCCCGTCAATGGACTCCGGGCGACTGCGTCAGGGTTCTGGCACCGGGACAAGCTGTTCTTGAAGTGGAAAATTGCACTTTCTCCACGTTAAGAGGCAGGGGCGTTCTTGCCTCAGGTTTGGAAAGTCTGATTGTCCGCAATTGCACTTTTCACACCACCGGAGCCGCCGTTTTCATTGCCGGAGACTGTACGGCATGGTACGAAACCGGTCCGGTCAGGTACGCGATCATTGAAAACAACTGCTTTGACAACTGCTGTTACCAGCGTTTCAGCTCCACGCGAGAAACGGTATCTGTTTACCCGGACATAAGCCGTTGCCGCAGAAATTTTTATTATCATGGGGAAATCATTGTAAGAAACAATGTTTTCATCTCTCAGAAACGTCCGCAAATTGCAGTTTTTTCTGCTGAAGAAGTTTGCATAGACGGTAATTCTTTTGAGTACAACAATGCCTATCCCTTTGATCCGCCGCCGCAAAAAGTGTATTCTTTTGCAAAAAAATCTTCAGGTTGTACAATATTCAAGCAGGTAAAAAACGTTATAACAGATAACAATACAGGCATTTACTGAAAGGTTTTTCTGTGAAGTTGAAAAAATATGCAGTCATAATAAGGGTCATCGCTGCCGGATTATTTTTTGCACTTTCTCTGCTTGTCTTTTGGGGACTGGCATTGAGTTTGTCTTTTTTATTCAAATTCCAGGCGGAATCCCTCGTCATGCGCCTTGCCGGTCTCTCGGCAAGTGCGGCAATCATGCTGGCGCTCCTACTTGGCATAACAGTCACTTTCGGGAGATTTTACTGCTCTTTCTGCTGCCCGTTCGGGATCATACAGGATGTTTTTATTCTGCTTTCCCGACGCAAAGGTAAAGTCAGAAAAAATTTATTTCTTCTGCGTTATCTCATCGCCGGGATCATTGCCGGACTTTTCGCCGGAGGGTCCAATCTGGGCTTTTTTCTGCTCGCCCCCTATTCCAATGCCGGCAGAGTATTGGCGTCGTTTACTCTGAGCGGTGCAATTGTTTTGTTTCTGATTATCGTGCTTGCCGTTTGGAAACAACGGATTTTCTGTACGGCACTTTGCCCTGTCGGAACAATACTCGGCGTATTTTCCCGTTTCGGTATATTCCGTTTAAAAATTTCCGCAGATTGCGTCCATTGCGGAAAATGCGTTACAGTCTGTCCCGCCGGATGTATTGATATCAAAGAAAACACGATTGACAACGCCCGCTGTATCCGCTGTATGGCATGTATGAGTGCGTGTCCGAAAGAATGTATTTCATTTTCTCCCGGGAAGCCTGAAAAAATCCAATCTTCCGAGCGTCGCCGTTTTCTGATTTCCGCCGGTTCCTTTATCGCCGGACTGACAGCAGGATTCATTTTTGCAAAATCAGGTCTGCTCAAAGTCGGACGTAAATTGAAAATTCTGCCTCCCGGAGCCGGAAATCCTGCTGTATTTGCCAATAAATGTACGGCATGTATGCTCTGTGTCGTCAACTGTCCGACAGACATAATTGTACCCTCTCCATACGGCATGGGGGCGGTTGAACTTGACTTGGAGCAGGGCTCCTGTCTTTACAACTGCAACCGTTGCGGAAATGTCTGTCCCACCGGTGCCATTACGCCGCTTGCCCTGCCGGTAAAACGCCGTATGAAAATTGCAGAGGCGAAATTTGATCCGCGCAACTGCATCGCCTTTCAGGACGGCGAAAAGTGCGGGCGTTGCGGCAAAGTTTGTCCAACCGGAGCCATTACACTCCGTAAAAATACCACGCCCCGTCCGATCAAGAAACATCTTTGTATCGGCTGCGGTGCCTGTCAGCAAGTTTGTCCGGCTGCACAAAAAGCCATGACCGTTTCCCCGATTGAGTACCAAAAAGTTTTATCTGATACAACAGAAGGAGAAGAAAATTGAAAAGACGTGATTTTCTCAAAGGTCTCTTAACCGCCGCCGCTTTAGCTCCCGTCAGCCGCCTTGCCGCCGCCGGAAAAAAATCGGATTCCACCGGAGAAGTCCGGCGCAAAAACTACAAAGATTCCTCTCTTTCCCTGCCCATGCTGGGATTCGGAATGATGCGTCTGCCCCGCAAAAAAAACAGTTCAGAAATTGATTACGAAAAAACTGCCGCCATGTTTGACCGCGCCATGAAAGCCGGTATCAATTATTTTGATACTGCCTATTTTTATCTGGGCGGCCGCAGCGAAACTTGTGCCGGTGATCTGTTGTCAAAATATCCGCGTGAATCCTATTTTCTCACCAGTAAAATGCCCGTCGGACATCTGAAAACTGCCGCCGACCTTGAACGCATTTTTAATGAACAGTTGAAAAAATGCAAAACCGGATATTTTGATTTTTACATGCTCCACGCCCTGAACGCCTCCGGTTGGAAGAAAGCCAAACGTCTCAAGGTCTACGAGTTTCTGGCAAAGAAAAAAGCTGAAGGAAAAATCCGCAAGCTGGGATTTTCTTTCCATGACACCCCTGCCGTCCTTGAAGAAATTGCCTCCGCATATCCCTGGGATTTCGCCCAGATCCAGCTCAACTATCTTGACTGGACTCTTTATCAATCCAAAGAACAATATGAAATTCTGACAAAAAAGGGTATTCCGGTTATTGTAATGGAACCTCTGCGCGGCGGCGCTCTGGCAAATTTGAATCCTGCTGCGACCCGTATTCTGAACAATGCCGCTCCCGGCAAATCAGCCGCTTCCTGGGCATTCCGTTATGTGGGCTCCCTGCCCAATGTATTGATTACGCTTTCCGGCATGACCTGTATGGAACATCTTGAAGATAACATCAGCACTTTTAAAGATTTTGTGCCCCTTTCTGCCAATGACCGCAAAGTTCTTGATGCCGCTCTGGTTGCTTACCGCAAAGGACTTGCTGTTCCCTGCACCGATTGCCGCTACTGCATGCCCTGTCCCGTGGATGTTGCGATTCCCCGGATTTTTGCCCTCTACAATCAGATGAAACTCAGCGGAAACAAGGGCGCTTTCAATCGCGCTTACCGTGCGATTGATGAGGATTCCAGAGCCTCCGCCTGTGTAGCCTGCGGTAAATGCGTCAAAGCCTGTCCCCAGAAAATAAATATTCCTGAGCAACTCAAAAAAATCGATCAGGAATACAAACGTATAAACCGCTTTTTTTTCGGTAGAAAAAAAAGCTAGGCAAAAAAAGCGCGTAGCGGTCGGGTGCGTTGCCCGACCGTTTAAGGGAAGAGTCCCTTAAAAATCCCTCACAAACTTGCCCGGGGGTACGGCGGCTGACTCTTCGAGTCTCGCCGCCGGATTTTTTTTGTTAGTTTTACCCAGCGGTAAGTCTTGCCCCGAGCCAAACCAGACTGCGGCATGCAAACCCACGGGGTATACCGAGGCGCCCCCATCATCATTTTATAAGTCTTATAAGTCTTATAAGTCTTATGCAAGCGCCACGCCGCCGCGACACGCATACCGCCGCAGCCATCAAGCTGCCTTGCATACCCCTGCAGTAAATCTGCCAGTTGCATACCCTGCGGTAAATCTGCGCACAAATTCTGAATAACCGCTGAGGTTTGCTATACCCTGCGGGCGGCGCTTATGAGAGTTATGAGAATTATGAGAATTATGAGAGTTGCTGTTGGGGCGCCGATGAGCAATAACCACCCAAACGGTAAATCTTCGCCCGAGTCATTCCCCACTGCGGCAAGCAAACCCACGGGGTATACCGTGACGCACCCATACCCCTCTCATAAATCTCACAGTTCCCATAAATCTCATGCAAGCGTCACGCCGCCGCAACACGCACACCGCCGCAGCCATCAAGCTGCCTTGCATACCCTGCGGTAAATCTGCCTGTTGCATACCCTTGCGGTAAATCTGCGCACAAATTCTGAATAACCGCTGAGGTTTGCTATACCCTGCGGGCGGCGCTTATGAGAGTTATGAGAATTATGAGAATTATGAGAATTATGAGAGTTGCTGTTGGGGCGCCGATGAGCAACAACCACCCTAACGGTAAATCTTCGCCCGAGCCATTCCACACTGCGGCACCGCAAACCCTTGGGGTATACCGTGACGCACCCATACCCCTCTCATAAATCTCACAGTTCCCATAAATCTCATGCAAGCGTCACGCCGCCGCGACACGCACACCACCGTTGCCATCAAGCAAAGCACTCCCCTGCGGTAAATCTGCACTCTGAGCCAAACCCCACTGCGGCACCGCAAACCCTCGGGGTATACTGTGACGCACCCATACCCCTCTCATAAATCTCACAGTTCCCATAAATCTCATGCAAGCGTCACGCCCCCGCAACACGCACACCACCGCAGTCATCAAGTTGCCTTGCATACCCCTGCGGTAAATCTGCCCGTTGCATTACCCCTGCGGTAAATCTGCGCACAAATTCTGAATAACCGCTGAGGTTTGCTATACCCTGCGGGCGGCGCTTATGAGAGTTATGAGAATTATGAGAATTATGAGAGTTGCTGTTGGGGCGCCGATGAGCAATAACCACCCAAACGGTAAATCTGCACTCTGAGCCCCCCACAGCGGCACCGCAAACCCTCGGGGTATCCCTTGGCTTGCCACGGTGTAGCCCGTCAGGGCGAAGACGGGCGCACCCTTTTGCTCAGACAAGTCAGACAGGTCAGACAAATCTCATGCAAGCGTCACGCCGCCGCAGACAGCATACCGCCGTTGCCATCAATACAACTCACTGCTTTTTTTCTACTGAAAAAAAGCGAAAAAAAACGGATCAATCAGTGCGAATGATTGATCCGTAAGAAAAATTTCCGGCGCCGTGCTACTCTCCCATAGTCAAATTTACAGTACCATCGCCGCTGGAGCCCTTAACTACCGTGTTCGGGAAGGGAACGTGTGTGACAGCTCCGCTATGGACACCGGAAAAAAATAACAATT
>SUVX01000081.1 GCA_015061725.1 Lentisphaerota bacterium | reverse complement strand
AGTTGATGAAATCGTTGGTTGGTTTTTGGGGACTCTGCCACTTGCCCCCGGTTGGGGGATGGTTGGTTTTGCCTTTTTTTGTATTGGTATTATATTCCCTTCAGGCACCAGTCAACGATTTCATCAACTTTTCCGCCGCAGACGACGATATCGTAAAAAACTTCCTTCATTTTTCCGATCTCATTTCGAAAGTTCCCAACGGCAGGCCAGCTTCATTCACCAGATTGCCCAGGCGACCGCAGTCGAACATATATCTCGCGGCAGCGGGCTCCGGGACCTCCGGCGCAGAGAGGAGCAGAATCGCGCCATCCGCCTTGACCCGGGCAGGGAAGAATTTTCCGTCGGTCCCCGCGATCTCGAAGTTCCGGATCTCTTTTCCGTGCAATGTCTTCCACGCTTTGACATGTTCGAAGACAAGGCGAAGAATACTGCTCTCGCGTTTTCCCGAGCGGAACCGGGGAAAGTCCGCAGGAATGTCTTTGCCGTAATCGTATTTCAGCGCCAGATCCGCCAGCCGGAGCCCGACGGGTTCCTTGTTCACGGGGTGGATGGTTTTCAGATCGCCGACGTCGTTGATGACGGCCAGCTTCACGGCGGGCTGATTGCGGTCGGCGAACTCCTGCTGGGACAGCCAAATGCCCACGTGATTCCGGGCCGCAGTTCCGCTGCGTTTCAGCGGAGCAATCTGTACCGTGTAGAACTTCATGCCGGGATTGCCGAAGGCTTTTTTCCAGCTGTCGAAAAGAGCCTGCTGTTTGAGGAGATATTCCTCTTGCGTGTCGTACCAGACGTTGGAACAGCCCTGATACCAGACGACGCCCCGGAACGCGCAGGGCGTCAGCGGATGGATCGCCCCGTTGTACAACACATTGGGTTGATTCCGCGGCCAGTCTTTGGGGCTTTTGCTTTTGGGGTCGGGCGCTTTTCCGAACCGCTCCGCAACGCTTTTTTTCAGTTCCGGATAGGCGTCGTAAGCGCCCGCGGGCGTCCACGGTTCGATCATGGTTCCACCCTGATAAGCACAGAGCAGTCCGACGGGGACATTCAGTTCCTTATGCAGTTTTCTGCCGAAGTAGAAGGCGACAGCCGAAAGACCGCCCGCGTTTTTCGAGGTCAGTGCCTGCCATTTGCCCTTGAAACTTTTCTGCGGGGTCTCCGCGGCGGAGACCCCGATGCGCAGGGTGCGGATGCGGGGGAAATCGCTTTCGGTCGCCGTTTCCCTGCCGTTCAGCGAGAGGGCAAGCGGCCAGTGCATGTTGGACTGGCCCGAACAGAGCCACACCTCGCCCACGAGAATGTCGTCGAGTTTCAGACTCTCCTTCTCTCCCGTGAGGATCATGCTCCGGGGCGTCCCCGAGGCCGCGAGGGGAGACAGTGCCAGACGCCAGTGCCCGTCCTCTCCAGCCCGGTCGGAAACTTTCTGTCCGGCAAAATCCAGCGTGAGCCGTTCCCCGGGAGCAGCCCTGCCGCTGACGGCAAGGGTTCGCCCCTGCTGAAGCACCATGTGACTCTGAAACACGCCGTCGAACTCCAGAGCGCCGCAGCAGAAGACGGATGCGAGAACGGCAAAAATCATCGTTTTTTTCATAGGGAAAACGCCTTATTTTTCAAAGACAAGAAGTCGGTAGAATCCCGCGTCCATGAAGCGGGCAACACCGGGGGTGACGACAAGCTGATAGGACGCACCCGGCCTGGCTTCCGTCGTCTTGTCGAAGACGACCAGACTGAACCGGACGGCCCGGTCAGAACGGGGAGAGAGCCCGGATTCCCGCCACGGCAGAGCCAGTTCGTAAAACGTCTCATTCCCTTTGCGGGTGACCCGGGCGGGATAACTCAGCAGCCCCGGTCGCCCGAGGAAACGGCGGTATTCCATCCCTTGCGCGGTCAGGGCCAAACCGTAATTGAGCTCGCTCACATACTCTTTGGCCTGCGCCCGGCGGGAGCGGACCGCAACGGGCGGGATATCCCGGTCGGAAAGGACCCACTGGATGGAATCACCGTCCCACAGATACCCGTTCGTGACCTTGTTGATGTGCTCCGGATCATCGGCTTTGACGGCGATGTAAAGGTTTTCGTCGTCGTACCCGAGATAGTAATCGGCGGCAAAATCATGTCCGTTGGGGTTGAAGCTTGTTTTGAAATAGGCCAATTCCGGCTGGAGCGCCGATTTGGGCCAGACATCCCGAGGCACCCGCAGTTTGTTGACGGCGAGCCCCGCAATCCACGCTCCCGTTCCGTCGAAGACCGGCTTCTTCTCAAGCCGTTTCACGCGGATGAACGTATCGTCCCGGGGGATCACGCTTTTTTGCCCGTCGGAAAGGAGCTCGAGTTTCCCGCGGAAGGGGACTCTGAACGTGCTGACGCCGGGGGCCGCCCGACCGGAAATGAGAACCTTCCCGTCCCCCAGGATCGCAGCGTCTACCGGAAAACTGCCCGGATTTTTGACGAACACCGTCATCGTCTCCCCGTCATGACGTTTGGCAAATCCCTCCAAAGCGGCGGGAGCCGCACGAAGAGCCTTTTCGAGGGTCGCGGCCAGTTCGGCGGGAGGCACGGCACACGTAAGATAAACGGGGGCGGGGGAGAGATGGATTGCATTTTTCCCGGAGAAGAGCGGCGTTTCCGCGCCGACCATATCGGTGAGAAGCGCCCCCTGCGGCAGATCAAGCGTTATCGTCGTTTTCGCCTCGGTGTTCCAGAGGGCGGCCAGCGTCTTGCCGTCGGCCTGGGTAAAGACGCAGGCATAGTTCATGCCGGAAACGATCTTCTTTTTGAATGAGGCAAAGGCCAGCAGTCTTGCCGCCACGGCGTAAGCCGCACCTCCCGGCAGGGGAACGTCGTAAATCTCTTTGCCGAAAAGGACTTGTTTCCAAATGGTCGTCATAAGCCGGTCAGTGTCCTTGATATTGCGCAGATTTTCTCCGCGCCAGGAGGGCATGTGCAGTTCCAGACAGAGGACGGGCGCCGTCCGGGTGAGGATGATGGTCCGCGTCGTCAACTCAGCCTGGATCGCGGCCAGTCCCCGGTCATAGGGCGCGCCGTAATGGATGGCGTAGCCGATCTCGTCGTTTTTGATGTATTTCCCCTTCCCCATTTTCTCGGAGAGTTCGGAGGACTCCTTGTAGAACGAGAGAAGTGTGCTCTCCGGGATGGAATACCCGCCCAGCGTCATATTCCAGTTGCCTGTGTAGGCGTCGATGAAGTAACCGTCCACCTCCTTGACCAGATCTCCGAAGACGATGGGTTCCACGGTCCGCGTGTAACGCTGAACGTTGTTGCCGCCCCAGAAAATTTTGATTCCGGGATCGGCCTTTTTGGCGATCCGCGAAGCCATGCGGACGATGGTCATGCAGTTGAACATGGATTCGCACCACGTTCCCGCATAACGCGGCATGGTGGCCCCGGAGGGGATCTCGCTGCCGACGCTCCACTCGTTGATGCGGCCTTTGGTCCGGGAAGCAACGTGCTTCAGTCCCCGGAGGATGTTGTCGACGGCCCTGTCGGTCAGGATGGGTCTCCCCGCGGCGTAGGCTTCAGGATCGGTGCTCCGGCGCATGGTGGCGCCGACGGAGAGGGTGATCTTGAAATCGCCGGACTCCAGAAATTTCCGGTTGGTGGACAGCATGCGGTCCACGTACTTTTCGGGACTGGCGCCGTACGCCATCCCCGTGGATGTGAGCTTGAGGGCAATCGTTTTTGCGCCCACGCGCCGGTAGGCGTCGTGGAGTTCGGGATAGACTCCGAAGCCGAACTGAAAAAAGGGATCCCGCCGCGACGGTTCAGGCGCAACAGCGATGCCGCACTGGATCCACCCGATTTTCTGTTTGCTCCGGAGCAGTTCCGCTTCAGCAATGTAGTAGCCGTTTTTCTGTCCGGGCAGGGTCAGAACCGTTCGCCCCGGCATTTTTCCCTGTCCCGTCAACGGGGATGCGACTTCCTTGCCGCCGTAATCCAGAAGTCTGACAAGGTAGGAAAATTCTCCCTCTCCCGCAAGATCGAGGTGAAGGGTTATCTTCTGCCCCGGATCGAAGAATCCGGCCACCCCCAGCGGATAAAACGCCGCCTCGCGGATCACTTTGTTGTCCAGTTGCCGGAAAGAGGTTTTTCCCGCCTCCCGGTCAATCTTTTTGAGCTCAATCCTGTCGAACCACGCCGTCCCGCTGCAGTTCAGCGTCGGCAGAACGTAGATTTTATTGCTTTTGAAGTATTTTCCCGAAAATCGGCGGCGCCCCTTCTTCCATTCGAAAGTTCCCGTTTCGGGCTTTCCCTCCGGATTGGTATCGACCCGCGCCCAGCGTTTACGGTCCTCGCCGCAGATCAGGATCTGTGCGCCCTTTTTCGGATCGGCGGCGATGTTCTTCCCCCGGACATAAAAAGTCAGCTCGTATTCCGCATCGTCCTCGAGTTCGAAGAGCTTCTCCGCCTGGGAGTCGTTTTCCAGCCGGAAGGAGCGGTCGGAGAGTTTGACCGCGTCGTCCATGAAGACCGGCGGCTTGCGGACTCGCCAGCCATCCGGCAGCCGGTCCAGCGGAGTGATTTTTATATCGCCGTACCAGGCCGTTCCGGAACCGTAATTGCAGACGGTCAGCGTCACCGTTTCGCCGCCGATGATTTCGGTGTCGATGTACGCCGTTCCGGTATGCCAGTCAAAGGTACCCGTCTCCTTCTCGTTCTTCGGCAGGGAAGATACCGGATACCAGCGTTTGACGCCGGGCGAATTGAGCACGATCTGCGTTCCCTTATCAAGTTCCTTGCCCTTGACAGAGAAGGTCAGTTTGTACTGACCGCTCTTTTCCAGCGTGATTTTTTTGACGGCCCGAACCGCCCCGTCGAGCCGGATCGAACCGGTTCCCGACACCTTCTCCGCCGCGTCGAAACGGATCTTGTTTTTGTTCGAAAGGGTCCAGCCCGCAAGAGCGGAGGAAATTTCGATTCCCTGTGCGGCGAGTGCAAAGACACAGCACGACAGCAAAATAAACTTTTTCACAAAGATTCCCCCTCTGAGATATTCACGGTTTGAGAATAACACAATTGTTGCGGTCGAAACCGCAGCCGGTGACGGCGGAACTTGTGAATGCCGCATATATGTTCAGCTTCGACGGCAGTTTGCGGATCCACTTGTTTTCGACATGTCCGTCGATATAGAGCACATTGGCCGTCCCCGTGCCGCCGCTCTTTCCTTATTACTTGATTTGGTCTCATTGCTCTTCCTCCTGTTCGATCAGATATTCTCAGCAAAAGCAAACTTTTTTCAAATGAAATCACTCGTTTTTTTGTTTTTTCCGAAAGCCGCCGCTCCCCGACAGGGGGAAACGGAAAAATGTCGCCTCATTTGGCTAACAGCGTGAAGTAATAGAATTTGTTATAGGTCGCGCTCCACCCGGGGATGGTTTTCCCCTGTTGGATCTCGCTGTTGGGCATGGCACTGGTGTGACCATCGACCCAGAGCAGCCCCATCTTGCTGTAATTGGCGTGGCGACCCAGCACGGGCGTTGTGTCGGAGGCGCCGTAGAAGAAGGCGTTCTTCTGCTCGTTGGAGAGATCCACCGTGTCGTTGTTTTCTCCGACGGCAATGGTGATGGAGGGTCGTCTCACCTCGTTGGCCTTGACGTAGATGGCGCCGAAGCCCAGATTTCTGGCGATCTTATTGGTCCCGCTCTGGCCACCGGTGTAGGCATAGCCGTAGCCGCCCAGTGCAGCGCGATTCACGCTGGAGGGCACTCTGTCGAACGCGGTGTAGTTGGGGCAGAGGAATGTGCCGGAAGACAGCGCCTTCCGCTGCTGATCGTCGAGGTTTTTGGTCGAGCCGCCGGGCAGCCCCAGCATGATGGCGATCTGAAGTTTCCAGGAAAGGTGGTAGGCTCCCGTGACCGTGGAGCCGTGGGGGACCCCGACGCCGCCGCAGGGGAAATAATCGTACTGGGCGATGTAGAAATTCATGCCGTTGCCCTGCTGCTTCAGATTGTTGAGACAAGTGGCCTGTTTCGCCGTCTCCCGGGCCTGCTGCAGGGCGGGCATGAGCATCGCGGCCAAAATGGCGATGATCGCAATAACTACCAATAGTTCGATCAGCGTAAAATTTCTTTTACATCCCATTTTCGTCAACTCCTTTTTTGTGTTATTGTTTTATTAAATTCCTTTCAGGCACCAATCCACAACTTCGTCAACATCTCCCTCTGCCAGTCCGATACTGGTATCAGCAGCACCGTAATAAATGCGGAGTTTGCGCGTTTTCCAATCCACAACTGCACCGGTGGTGAAAATCGTATCCGGAACAACGCCGTGATATTCGTATTCCGTTTCGGGGGTGAGCAGATAACTTTTCATCACGCCGAGGACCTTTTCGGGATTTTCCAGATCAAGCAGCATTGCTCCGACACTGTAACGCCAGCTTGAAAAACAATTCTGCACACCGTGGAAGATTTCCAACCAGCCTTTTTCGGTTTTGATCGGCGGCGTGGGACCGAGTTTATCCGAAGTCCAGGGAACATGTCCGCGGCGCAGAACCAGACGGTGTTCTCCCCAGTGGATCAAATCAGGGGAACGGGACAGCCAGATGTGCGCCATTGAGGCGGAATAAGTGGCTGTTGCACAGTTGTAAGGTCTGTCAAGACGGACATACTGCCCGTCGATCTTTTCAGGGAAAAGACAGGGAACTCTGTTGGTCGGCAGAGAAATGATATCAATGGGTTCAGCGGTGATAAAATCTTTTGTCCGGTAAAGCAGAGACACCGGACCGTTGTCCGGACCGTTGCCGGGACGGATGATGTAATAGCAGTCTTCTTCGGGAAAATAGGTCACACGGCAGTCGATGGGGTGTCCGTCAAAATTCGGGAATGCCGTGTTTTGTGTGGAAAACAGCGGCTCTTTGTGAATGGTGAAATGCAGACCGTCGGTACTTTCGGCAACATGACATCTGGCACCGCCTCCCGTGATGGGCATCACAGACAGCAGCAGAATCGTTCTGCCGTCAGGCGTCATGACCTGTCCGGGATTGAAAACCTGATCCGCCCGGCAGAAAGGGAAATCTTCAGGACGGAAAATCGGATTCCCCTCATAACGTGTTAAAAGTGATTTGTACTTTGCCATATTTCCTCCTGTTGTTATCTGGATTTGTTTTTTCTGATTATAAATGAATGGGCTGCAATTTTTGTGCTGCCGTTTTCAAGAATCCATTTGTCCATTATTTCCCCCTTGTTATCAAGTTTCCTATTAACATAGATGTGAGAAAATAAAATTCAATATCGCAAGCTGTTTTATTGAGGCAACATTATGCAACAAAAATGCAAAATAATGCAACGGATTATTTGAATTTTCTTTTGGATCATGATACATTATAGAGGTTATCGGTTTGACAGGAGGTATCTGATGCGGAAAAAATCAGGCGTCAATATACGGGATATAGCGGCGGAACTTGATCTGAATATATCGACTGTTTCGCGCGCCTTGAACGGGAGTTTTCTTATTTCGCGTGAAACGACCGAACTTGTCCAGCATAAAGCGCATGAAATGGGCTATCAATTTCAGCGGATGAAAAAAAATATCGTGATCCTGCTGCCTTCAAGTGACTCTGAGCTTGCGTGGTACAGCATCAATCTGATCAATGCTTTGCAGAATCGTCTCCGTCAGACGGCGTATCGCTGGGAATTTATCACTGAAGACAATATCGACCTCATACAGGAACGCTCAATCGCAGGGATGATTTCTCTGGTTTATCTGCCGCATCTTTTCCTTAAAGTCAGTGCAAAATACAACATTGCCCTTGTCTGCATCAACAACACTTCCAGACCGTCCGACAATGTTTATTCGGTCAATTCAGATGCCGTGAATGCTGTCAGTAAAGCCTTTAACTGTCTGGTGGAATACGGACACAAAAACATTGCTTTTGTCAGTCAGAACTGCGGTTCTTTTGCAGAGAAAAACCGGCAGGCGGCTTTTGTCAGCATCAGTAAAAAATACGGATTGCAGAACAGTTGTTTTATTGTTCCCGCCCAAGTTGATAACTGTCACGGGATCGTTCTTGATTTGTACAAAAAGGGCGTGACCGGTATTATCACCGATGGTGAATCCGCCGGGTTGAAAATATGGAACTCTTTGAATTTCTGCAAAATAGATGTCCCCCGGCAAATGTCGCTGATCGCCTGGGAGATCCCGCATGTATCCGGAATGGTCAGTCCTGCTATTACAACGGTTGAACAGGATTTTTCCCAGCTTGCCGAAAAAGCCTTGCAGCTGCTGGAAAACAGATGGAATAACGATCGGCAGATGTCTGATATTCAAGTTCCTTATCTGCTGCACCTGCGCGATACTGTTTCCATTCCCCGCATGGATTGAATATTCAGTTTGTTCAGACAAAGAGGGCGGATTTTTGCCGGTTTTCTGCGGAGGGGACGATGTAGTACAGATGACAACTGTCTCCTGAAATGAGAAGAGCCGCGCCCTGAATGTAGCCGCACCAGTCGTCCAGTTTGAAGGGATAGACTTTTTGCGGCAGAAGCAGCGCAGCACAAATGATATCATGCGAAAGCAGTATGGTATTCCGGGTCTTGAACTTTGTCTGAGTTAAAAAGTTCAGGAGTTTTGCCGAAGAGTCTGCAAGACCGATCGTTCCCGGTGCTTTGCCGGTGGTGAAATATTCTTTCAGGATTTCGGGAACTTTTCCGCTTTTTATTGCGATTTCAAGATTTTCCGGACGGGTGAATAAAGCCGTATCCTGAATTTCTGTATGAACAGCAATCCCGGAATTGCCGAGTTTTCCGCCCTGCTGCAACGCCTGTGCCGTTTCAATCGTGCGTTTGCGCGGAGAGGCTCCGAACGATACGTCCGCAAGTCCGGATAACAGTTTCCCGCATTGCAGAGCATAGTTTCTTCCCTCCGCCGTCAGTCCGGGATCAAGTCCGTGATTGAGAGTCTCGCGCATGGAGTGACGCAAAAGAAGGACCGTTCTGTCAAACTGTTCCGCCAGGTGCGGCATGTCGTTGAAAGAAAGAATTTCTGTATGAACAGCAAGTTTCATTTTTATTCTCCCGCACTTTCCTGCAAACGGCAGTATTTGGCATAAATGCCATCGTTGTTGATCAGTATGTCGTGTGTTCCGCGTTCCACAACAAGCCCCTTGTCAATGACGATGATTTCGTCCGCATGGCGGATTGTGGAAAGACGGTGTGCAATGACCAGAGTCGTTCTGCCTTTGGCAAGATCCTGCAAAGCACCCTGGATTTTGCGTTCACTTTCATTGTCCAGCGCACTTGTCGCTTCATCCAGAATCAGTATCGGCGGATTTTTCAGGAAGACACGGGCGATGGAAATACGCTGTTTCTGTCCGCCTGAAAGCCGCACGCCCCGTTCCCCCGTCTGAGAGTCGTAGCCGTCGGGCAGGGACATGACAAAATCGTGGATGTTGGCGCGTTTGGAAGCATTGATGATTTCTTCCATTGTGGCATCGGGTTTGCCGTAGGCGATGTTTTCACGGATCGTTCCCGAAAACATATAAATATCCTGCTGGACAATACCGATGTTTTTCCGCAGAGAAGAAAGAGTATAATTTCTGATATCATTTCCGTCAATTTCAATTTTTCCCGCGCAGGTGTCGTAAAAGCGCATCAGCAGAGCGCAAATCGTACTCTTGCCGCCGCCGGAAGGACCGACCAGTGCAACGGTTTTGCCGGGCGCAAGTTCAATATTGATGTTTTGCAGAACACTCTGTTCTTTGTTGTAAGAGAAAGAAACGTCTTTAAACGCAACACTTCCGCGCGGTGAAACCAATTCGACCGCACCGGGACTGTCGGTGATTTCAGGTGCTGTATCAATGATTTCGCAGAAACGGCGGAATCCGGTGAAGCCGCGCTGGAACATTTCTGTAAAGTGCAGCAGCATTTCTATCGGCTGAATGAAAATGCCCACATAAAGCGCATAAATTGCCAGTTCCGCCGGATTGAGTTTTCCTTGAGAAATATACCAGCCGCCGCCGGTGAGAATGGCGATATAAAGCAAGCCGTGAAAGAGAGCCGTTCCCGAATGAAAGAATCCCATGACCCGGTAACTGCTGACACGGGAATCGTAAAAATCTCCGTTTTTACCGGCAAATTTTTCTTTTTCCAGTTTTTCGTTGCTGAAAGATTTTACGACGCGGATACCTGCCAGAGAGTCCTGGATTCCTGAGCTGACACTTGCAATTTTTTTGCGGTTGTCCATAAAGACAGTCCGCATTTTTTTATTCTGGTAATAGCTGAAAACGGTCATAACTGCCGTTACGGCGGCAAGCAGCAGAGCCAGTCCCGGATTTATGCAGAGCAAAATCGCATAGGAACCGATGATTTTAACGGAGGATATCAGCAGCGTTTCAGGTCCGTGATGAGCCAGTTCAACGATATCAAAAAGATCGGTAACCAGACGCGACATCATTTCTCCGGTGTTGTTGCGGTCGTAGTAGGAAAAAGAAAGTTTCTGATAATGTTCAAAAAGTTCCTGCCGCATATCGCGTTCCATTTTTGCGCCCATGATATGCCCGTAACAGGTGATGAAGTACTGACAGGCGTACCGCACCAGATAAAGCACCAGCAGCGATACACCGACAATGACCGTTGTCCGCATGATGGTACCAACCTCGCGGGTGAAGACATGTTTGAGCATCCAGTTCAGCACCTGCGGAAAGGCTAAATCCACGGCACAGACGACCAGAGCGCACATCATATCTGCAAAAAACAGCAGTTTGTAGGGGCGGTAATAGTGAATAAGACGACGGATATACATGACATTTCCTTATGAATAAAAAATTCTGCCGGTAACAGAAAAACTGTTCCCCGGCAGAATCGGAATACTTTTCAGAAAGACGGATTACATACCTTCTTTGTCAAGTTCCTGAACGATATCGATACTCTTCTTGTCGGCACTGGAATCAGCCTCTCCGCCGAGGGTGACGGTGATACCGGTGATCATATCGCGCAGACGGTCACTGAAGTTTGCAAGCACGAACAGTGCAGCAAGGGCAATAACAGCAATCAGAATGACATATTCCACGAAAGCCTGACCTTTCTGGCGGCGGAATTTGCGGTTGCGGATTTTTGCTTTCATAAGTTTATCCCTCCCTTTTTGATAAGGTTCCTTTTTTCAACTTTTCGCAGTAAAGCGTACTTTAAGGAACGTTGTATGATGCCGCGCGCACCATCCGTTCCCCCTGATCGCAAACAGCCTTATTGAGAGCCGTCAGTGCAAAGGCGATCAAAACGATCATAACCAGCATGATAACATACTCTGTTACGACCTGACCGCTTTCTTTTTTGCATCTTTGCATGACCGGACCTCCGTTCGGCAACACTTCTTCTCATCAATAATATAATACCTCTGTTTATTTGTGTCAAATAAAGAATTTTGAAATTACATTAACTTTTTTTATAAAAAACTTGCGTTTATGCTTCCGGCAAGCTATACTATATAGTCAACAAAACACAAAACAGGGAATTTTTGACTTATGATTTACGATAAACTTGATAATTTTGAGCGTTATGCAGGACTTTTTCCCGGCGTCTGGCAGGAAGTGAAAGACTTTTTCAGCGCAGGCGTCATTCCCGAATCAGGACGTTATGATCTTCTTCCTGACGGCAAACTCTATGTCAATGTTCAAAAATATGCGCCGCACCTTTACGATGAAGAAAAAGTTGAGTATCACCGCGACTACATTGATATCCAGCTGCTTCTGCTGGGAAAGGAACGCATCATCTATACCCCCATTGACGGACTTGAAGAGGTCATCCCTTATTCCGCCGAAAAAGATTACGGAATGGACCGCATGGCAGAAGAGAAAGGCACTTCTCTTGATATGAAAGTCGGCAACTTTGCCGTGTTCTTTCCCGGAGAGGGACACGAACCCTGTGTCGGTGATCCTGACACCGAAGTCGTTAAAGCCGTTGTCAAAATCCGCGTAAACTGAAAAAACGGAGCTGCTTTTAAATGAACATCATTGCCGGAGCTGCGCGCAATCTTGAACTGCTTTCTCCGCCGGATATGGAGATCCGTCCCACGACCGGCAGGGCGCGCAAAGCATTGTTTGACAGTCTGGGTCCCCTTGAGGGACTCGGCGTTCTGGATCTTTGTGCAGGTTCCGGAGCCGCTGCGCTTGAAGCAGCAAGCAGAGGTGCTTCTCTTGCGGTGATGGTTGAAAAAAACACTTCTCATACGCAGATTATCCGTGCCAATGTTGAAAGAGTCCGCAAGACCGGTGTCAACGCCCGCATGGAAGTCATCAATGCCGATATTCTCAATGTGCAGAGTTATCTTTCTCTGCTGGATGAATGCAGTCTGATTCTGGCTGATCCGCCTTATGCAATTTCTGCGGAACTTTTCAGCAAACTGATGACCGATGAACTTTTTCTTTCGCATGCCGGGGAGTGTTTTCTTGTCTGGGAAATTCCCGACACACCCGGCGCGTTGGGAGAGTTTCTTGAAGTTCCCGGCACACAAAACTGGCAGGTCCGCAAATTCGGCGGAACCTTGTTTTTGATGGGGACTGTCGGGGCATGAAAAATTTTTCCTGGCGTTTTGCCGATAAACAGGCGCGTTCTCTTCTGGGAGATGATCCCATGCTGCACTTTGCCGGAGCTGTTCAAATCAAGAGCAATCCGGTGCGTGAAGTCTGGCGCACACAGGAGTTTTTTTTCAAATTTGACAAGCGTCCGGGACACAGTTTTGACAGGGAGTTTGCGCGCGGTTGTGCGCTGCAGAAAAAGGGTATCCCGGTTGTTCCGCACCTTGCCTGCGGCAGAACGGAGTCAGGATATTGTCTGATCACCCGCGCTCTGGCGGATTCTGTTCCTGCGGATGAATTTATCTGCGGCAGGATTCCGGCTGATGATTTTCTCAATGCGCTTATTGATTTTTTAAAACTCATGGAGTACCGGAAAATCATCCACCGCGATCTGCATTACGGCAATCTTCTGTATGTGGAAAAAGAAAACAGTTTCTGTCTTGTTGATGTGCATGATGCGCGTCCGGCGCATTGGTTTGAAAAACCGTTTTATTCGCATTATCCCCAGCGCGAACTGATTATGGAGTTGAGAGAAAACCTCACAACACCTGAGCTTTGCGGACTTCTGCGGAAAATGGGCGTGGGCGATCCCGAATCTTTCATTGAGCGTTTTCTTGAAAAGAGAGCACGGATGTTTTTGCGTGACTGGATACGCCGCCGTGCGCAGATTCTTGACGGGTATCCCAAATTCACCCGCAAAGAGGGCGATTTGCTTATTACACGCGGCGTAACTCTTTCAGACTTGGAAAAGGCAGAAAGAAAACCGGGCAGTGCCGGACTTTTTGCGGCGGCATTTTATCTTGATTTTGTCCGTATTCCGCACCGCCGGGTGCTGGCATGGTCAGAGAAAGACAATACGATCTGGCTGGAACCTCTGGAAATCGGAGAACCGGATTCTGCCGTTGTTGCCGATTTGCGTTCAAGGGCTTTGAAGTTCGGCGTGAATTCTTCCTGCCGCGACTGGGTATATGATTCTTCGGGACTGGTGAAATTAAGTGTTTGGCAGGAGATGTGATTTATGGTATCCAAAGTTTATTCGGGGACTGTGATAGGTATTGATGCCTGGACGATTGAAATTGAAGTTGATATTTCTCAGTCAGGCGGCGTCCCCGGCAGAGACGGCATGGTCTCCATCGTCGGCTTGCCTGATGCCGCCGTCAAAGAGAGCCGTGACAGGATTTTTCCCGCCTTTGCCAGTTCAGGCTTTGTTCCGCCGCGGGGATTTGCAGTTGTCAATTTGGCTCCCGCAGGTTTACGGAAAGAGGGCGCGGCTTTTGATTTGGGAATTGCTCTCGGTCTGCTTGCTTCAGCCGGAAACATCGATTCTTCCAGACTTGCGGGCTTTGCCGCACTGGGAGAATTGGCGCTTGACGGAAGTATCCGTCCCGTCCGCGGTGCGCTGCCGCTTGCCGACTGCCTTGCAAAAGAAAAAAATCTCTGCGGACTGCTTGTTCCGGAAGCCAATGCCCGCGAAGCGGCTCTTGCCGCCGGAGACAGACTTCCGGTTTATCCTGTTTCCAACTTGATTGATGCTGTAAAAATCGTATCCGGAGAATTGAACCGTCCGCCTTTTAAAGCAAGTTTGTCTGAATATGTTGCGGGACTCCGGGGCAGAGAGCCTGACTTTGATGAAGTCAAAGGTCAGCCGCTTGCACGGCGCGCTCTGGAAATTGCCGCTGCCGGCGGACACAATGTGATTATGATCGGCAGTCCCGGAACGGGCAAGAGTATGCTTGCCATGCGCCTGCCGGGGATTCTTCCGCCGATGACCATGCCTGAAACGCTTGAAACCAGCAGAATCCACAGCGTATTGGGTTTGCTTTCTTCAGGACAGCCGATTTTGAACAGCCGTCCGTTCCGTGCGCCGCATCACACGATTTCCGACGTCGGACTCATCGGCGGCGGACACGATCCTCACCCCGGTGAGATCAGTCTTGCCCACAACGGCGTTCTCTTTCTGGATGAACTGCCGGAATTCAAACGTTCCGTTCTTGAAGTGATGCGCCAGCCGCTGGAAAACGGCAGTATCACCATTTCGCGTGCGGCGGGCAGTTGTACATTTCCGGCACGGTTTATTCTGTGTGCCGCAATGAATCCCTGTCCCTGCGGCATGGGAGATGCGGAATTGGGCTGTACCTGTAAAATAGATGAAAAAAGACGTTATCAGAAAAAGATTTCAGGACCTCTTCTGGATAGAATCGATCTTCAGGTGGATGTCCGTCAACTGACACAGGACGAACTTCTGCGTGCGCCCGACGGCGAATCCAGTGCTGTTATCCGCCGCAGAGTTGCGATCGCCCGGAAAATTCAGGAACGCCGTTACGCGCAGGCGGGATTTTTCTGCAATGCCCAGCTTGACAGCCGCAACCTGCAGAAATTCTGTAAATTGACCCCCGCCGGAGAAAATCTTCTGCGCAATGCCATCACGAGATTCAAATTAAGCCCCCGTGCTTTTGACCGTGTTCTCAAAGTTGCCCGCACCATTGCCGATCTGGGCGGAAAACAGAACATTGAAGAAGCCCACCTTTTTGAAGCAATAACCTATCGCAAATCCGCACTTTATGACCTGTGAACAGAGTTGCCGCTGTCTGTTTGATGGCAACGGTGGTGTGCAGGCTGCGGGGGCGTGGCGCTTGTGTCTGACCAGTCTGACAAGTCTGACCTGTCTGACAAGTTGGTGCGCCCCTGTATACCCCGTGGGTTTGCTTACCGCTGTGTGGAATGGCTCGGGTGCAAAGTTGTCGCAGGGGTAATGCAACGGGCAGATTTACCGCAGGGTAATGCTTTGCTTGCTTGATGGCAACGGCGGTGTGCGTGTTGCGGGGGCGTGGCGCTTGCGTCTGACCTGTCTGACCTGTCTGACCTGTCTGACAAGATGGGG
>SUVX01000080.1 GCA_015061725.1 Lentisphaerota bacterium | reverse complement strand
CCGTACTTATCCGTACTCATCCGTACAAACGCGCCGCCCTTTGATAACAGCATGCCGCAGCGGTTATACAAAACACCTGTTTTACAAGCAGCATTCACCAACAGTTCTATAAGAGTGAAACTGCTGAAACTTGTCTGTTTATTCATTTTTACATTCATGAGTACCTCCCTTTTTTGGAAACATATTCCATTTTTATAGGATATCTTCAAATCACTTGTTCCATCTGATAAAAATATAGCACAAACAAATAAAAAAAGCAACAAAAAATATTTAAAAAGTTGAAATTTAAAATTTTGGGGATATTTTATAAAAAAACAATATCCTATTTTTACACGACAAAATGGAACAAGTTGCATGAAGCGGGAAAAAAAACTTTTCAAATATCAGTTGATCCACAACGCGCTCGCCGCCAAAATTGCGGCGGGACTGTTGGAAAAACTCCCGTCTGAAGAAGAGTTGGGCAAAGAATTTTCAGCGGGGAGAAATATTGTCCGTCAGGCATTGCAGATGCTCTCTGACGAGGGATATATCATCAAGGAACAGGGCAGGCATGCCCGTATCTGCCGCAAAAAATTTGCCGATCCCGTGCGCGAAGCCAAACTTGTTCTGCTCCAGCGGCACGATTATCTGGGAGCAAACGACAACCCCGTCTACGCCGGAATCGTCTCAAAACTTCTTGAAATCGCCGCAGGTCGCGGTTGTCTCATTGAACTGCTCTATCTGCCCGCCCCCGGCAATACGCAGTACGCCAGATTTGTTGCTGAAAAACTCCGCACCGCAGACGGAATCTTTATGACTGTTTTACGTCTGAATGAACCGCAGAAAGAAATCGCGGAGATCCTTTCAGCCCATCCGCGCACCATCTGTGTTGATAATGCCGTTGGCAGTTTCGGCAGATACCGCGTCGGAACAGACAATTATTCCGGCGGCTGGCTTGCCGCTGAAACACTCCACACCGCAGGCAGAAAAAAACCGCTGATTTACGGCTGCGGCAACGCCTTTTCAGAATACAGTCCCATGATCGAACGCGCCATGGGATTCCGCGACGGCTGCTGTTCTTTGCTCGGGAATTTCAATCGCAATGAACAATTTATTCTTGATGAAGTGTCTCCGGAGTTTCATATCGTCTTTGACAGCATGAAAAGACTGCTTGATTCCGGAAAATTTTTCGACTCTGTTTTCGTCTTGAGCGATCACGCCGCCGTCTACACCGTCCGCGCCCTGCGCGCTCTGGGCAAAAAAGTCCCGGAAGATGTCGCCGTTATCGGCTTTGACGGAATCGCCGAATCAGGTGATTTTGCCTCTCTTACGTCCATCCGCCAAAACATCGAATCCGTCGCCGCCGAAAGTTTCCTCATCATGGAAAAACTTCTGCGCAACGAAATCGTCACCGGCTCCATCTCCCCCGTCCCCCCTTCCCTCAAACAAGGCTCTACGCTTTTTTTTCGGTAGAAAAAAAAGCTTAGCAAAAAAAAGCGCGTAGCGGTCGCGACGTTGCTGCGACCGGTCAGGGGGACTGGCTGTCCCCCTGACAACCCCCTGAATGCCCGTGGGTAGTTCCGCAGGTAAAAAAAAGCTTGGCAAAAAAAGCCGTGTAGCGGTCGGGTGCGTTGCCCGACCGTTTAAGGGAAGTGTCCCTTAAAAATCCCTCACAGACTTGCCCGTGGGATTTTTTGCTCAAATTCTGAATAGCCGCAGTTATTTGCAATGTCGTGTCGGGCGGCGCTTGATGTGAGAATTATGAGAATTATGAGAATTATGAGATTGTGTGATTGGTGCGCCGATTGCAATAATCACCCCAACGGCACATCTTGCCTCTGAACCATACCACACAGCAGTACAGCAAACCCACGGGGTATACAGGGGCGCACCCATCTTGTCAGACTTGTCAGACTTGTCAGACAGGTCAGACACAAGCGCCACACCCCCGCAGTTTCGCACACCGCCGTTGCCATCAAGTTGCCTTGCATACCCAACGGCTCATCTTCGCCCGAGCCATACCAGACTGCGGCACTGCAAACCCTCGGGGTATACAGGGGCGCACCAACTTGTCAGACAGGTCAGACTGGTCAGACAGGTCAGACACAAGCGCCACACCCACGCAGCCCGCACACCGCCGTTGCTATCAAGCAGGCAAACCCACGGGGTATACAGGGGCGCACCCTTAAACGGTTGCAGCAACGTCGCAACCGCTACACGGCTTTTTTTGCCAAGCTTTTTTTTCACCTGGAAAAAAAAGCGGTTTGCGATTCAAGCAAATCAATGGTATATTAATAAGATTACAATTTTTATTGACACACAAAATCGGAGTCTCACAAAAAATGTACAAGAAATCTAAAAAACACACATATTTTACGCTGATTGAACTTTTGGTCGTTATTGCCATCATTGCAATATTGGCGGCAATGCTCATGCCTGCGCTGCAGCAGGCGCGTGAACGCGGCCGCTCCGCCAGCTGCACCAGTAATCTGAAACAAATCGGTCAGGCGCTGCATATGTACGGTGAAGACAATAAAGATTTCGGCTGTTACGGCTACAACGCCATCTGGTCAACATCTTTTGCAACACATTTGTATCCGTATCTCGGAGCCATGCCCGATTTGAGCAAATACAACACAAGCAGTAATCCATTCAAAGCCCCGATTTATAATTGTCCGTCAGGAAAAAATGCCACATTGCATATGAAATTTTATACAACTTACGGTTTCAACTTTCTCGGACAGGTTGATAATGTCAACGACTACCGTCTGTTCGGTTATCAGAGTTCAAAAGTAAATTACCTGCCCGTCAAACGTTCACGGATCAAAAAGGCTTCTCAGCTTTTTGCCATCGGCGACGGCGGCAGATTGGACCTTGCGGCAACCAACAGCAAACTGCAGTTTGAAGGTTCTCCGGCTCTGGAAACGGCTCAACTCCGCCATGGACGCGCCATCAATGCCATGTACGCCGACGGACGTGTTGCCGCAAGAGAGGTTTATTATCTGCTCCTGAATATTCCGGAAGGCTCCCTTTTCTGGAAAGGAATATAAGATGAAGAAATCACTTCTGTTTTTACTGACCGTGTTTTTCTGCAGTATTGTTTCAGCCGGAAAACTTCCGGTCATAATTCTGCCCGATCAGCCGACACGTTTTGAAAAGACTGCCGCAAAAGAGCTTGCCGCTCACCTTGAAATGGTCTGCGGGAAAAATATCCGGGTCATTGCAGAAAACAACGCTCCCCGCACCGGCAGAAAAATCTGGCTCGGCGCTACAAAACGTGCCGTTTCTGCCGGTATTGATTTTGCCAACTATGCTCCTGAAAAATGGCTGTTCCGCGCGCTTGATGCCGATACGCTCATTCTCGGCGGCGGCACGCCCCGGGGAGTCATCTATTCAGTGTACGAATACCTGGAACGCAATCACGGTGTCATCTGGCTGGACGAAAAAGATACATTTGTCAAAAAGTCCGCATTGATCAAGTGGCAGAAATCCTGGAATGTTTCCGGACAGCCGTCAATTGCCCGCCGTTCAATTTACAATATTTTCATACCTCAAAGCTGGCTGTGGAAAATCCGTCACCGTCAGAACTTTTTCCACGTTCAGGAAAAGCGTTTTGAGGATTACGGAATTGCGCCGCTATTCGGGGCGCCGAAGTCATGGCACAACTTTTATCTGTATACGGCGGATGTCAAAAAAGAAGACGAAGATATCTTCTCTCTTGTCAACGGCAAACGTTTGCGGGCAAGAACCGGTCACGGTCCCGGACAAATCTGCTATTCAAACCCCAAAACGCTGGTGCATTTCAAAAAGAAGTTGACGGAATACATCGCCCGGGACCGCGAAGGCGTAAAAAAAGAATTTTATCCGGTCTATTACAGCATCAGCGGCAACGACAACCGTCAGGAGTGCGAATGTTCCGGATGTAAAGCCCTCATCAAAAAATACAAATCAAAAGCGGCGGCAAAACTCTGTTTTGTCAACAAGCTGGCAAAATTGTTCCCGCATATAACACTGCTGACTCCGGCTTACGGTGAACACGCATTCCCGCCGGAAAATTTGAAGATGGAAAAAAATGTCGTTATCGACATGGCTCTGGGACCGCGTATTCCCGACCGTTACCGCGACAACTTCCGTCCCTTCACCCATCCTGCCAACAAAGTCACCAGAGTTCTGCTTGAAAAATGGAGCAAACTTCAGGGAAAAACCATCTGGGACTACTGTACCGAACAGCATCTGCCCTATTGGCCCTCAAGCAATATGGATGCCTGTACTGAAAATATCCGCTTTTACAAATCTCTCGGCGTGGAAATGATTATGGCGGAGTTTCCCAAGTCCGCGACCTTGAGTTTCTGGCGTATGCGTAATCACATCTATTACCGGGTGATGAACGATTGTTCCGTGGATACGGCAAAGGCAAAAGAAAACTTTGCCAAAGCCTATTACGGGAAAGCGTGGAAAGAAATGCTTGAACTGCATGATTATATCCAGAAACGGAATGCTGAAATCACGGATTCGCTCTGTGATCTGCCGCTTTCTCTGCGCAAGGATCTGGATGAAAAATTCTTCAAAAATGCGGAACGTCTGCTTTCTGCCGCAGAAAAAGCTGTCGGCAGCAACAAACGTCTGCGCCGCCGCATTTCTGCTGAACGTGTTCCCGTTGATCGTGCCTATATTGAAAAATACCGTATCAGCGATCCCGAACTGATTGCCCGTTACCGCAAAAACGCTCTGGCAAACATCCATGAGACGCTCAACCCTTACGCAAAAAAACGTCAGCTGCCGGCTCTTGAACTTTTCTGCAGGACTGCCGCGGCAAAACTTCCGCCGTTAAAGGGATTTGACACAAAAAGTCTCGTCGCCGATTACGCCTGGCCGCAACTGATCAACTGGCGTTACAACAAACTGGTTTCAGATGCCGGTGCCGACGGCGGTCAGGCAATCACGCACAGCGGTCAAACCAATCCGAAACGGGGCATTGAATTTTCAGTCTACGATCTGGCAAGCCGGAAGTATAACTTTATTTGCAAACGCATCAATTTGAAAGATATTCCCCGCGATGAAAAGTACCACTGGTATATCATCGGACCTCTTGCCATCACCAAAGAATCGGTACTGATTCTGCACTACTCCTGGCGGGCGCAATACACTTTAAGCGGCGCATTTGCCAATCCGGAAATCTACGGCAACAATGTTTATATTGCAATTTCTCTGAAAGTTCAGGGACCCTCTTATATCAAGGGTTCCGGGAAACCTGATCTTTATGCCGTTGACCGAGTGGTCGTCACCCGTGCGGATATGGGTAAACCAACTCCGGGCAAGCGCAGATAAAAGCAGATGTTTATCTTAAAAGCACCCACATTTGCGGAGTTCACAGTCAAAAACTCCCGTTTTATTGCGGAGGCGGCTTTCGTCGATACGCCCGATGGCGCCAAGGAAATCTGGCGCGCCCGCAAAGCACAGTATGACAACGGGAATCATATCGTCTACGCTTTTATCACAGGTCCGCAGGGCAATATCATGGGCTGTTCCGATGACGGAGAACCCGCAGGAACTGCGGGGCGTCCCATGCTGGCAGTTTTAAAAGGCAGCGGTTTGACCAATGTCATCGTGACTGCCGCCCGCTGGTTCGGCGGCACGAAACTTGGCACAGGCGGATTGGTCCGGGCATATTCTGACTGCGCCCGTCTGGCTCTGGAAAACGCCGAAGTTTGTGAACTTCTCCCTATGACAGAATTAAAATTTTCTCTGCCATACAATTATTACGAACAGGCCAAACGTCTCTTTGCTGCCCATGGGTTTACGGTAAAAACAGAAGAGTTCGACACCGCAGTTAAAATCAGCGGAGAAATAAGAGAAGAAAAGGCGGCGCAACTTCAATCAGAACTATTGGAACTGACCTGTGCCAAATGCTGCTTCTTTTGAGTTGTGCTTTATAATACAGCACAAAAAACAGTTTGTGGTTGTTGACACGGCAGAAATCAAGATGTATATTGAAGTGTGATATCAACTTCAAGGAGAAAAAATTTTATGAGTCTGCCTGATTTACCTGATTACGGCATTATTGATGCCCACATGCACCCTTACCTTGCCGGTCACCGGGATTTTCCTTTTGCAGTTCCTGAAACTTATGAAGAATTTTTTGCCGAACAGCGCAGAGCAGGTATCACACTATCCTGCGGCGCATTCAATATCTGCAATGACGGCAGCGATTTCAGCGTTATTGAAGAATGCAACCGCAGAGTTCTTGAAGTGCATGCGGCATTCCCTGATGAATTTCTGCCGGGCGTGAATGTTCACCCGAATTTTCCCGATGAATCATGCGCTGAAATCCGGAAATTCTATGATTCGGGATTCCGCTGGATCGGAGAAATCGCAGCTTATGTGATGAATTATAAAAACTACTGTGAAAAAGGTCTGCTGCAAATCATGGATCTGGCTCAGGAGCTTGGAATGGTTCTTAATATTCACCCGTCTTCTCTTGAAGATGAAGAAAATATCCTGAAAAATTTTCCGCGCCTGAAACTTCTGGTGGCACATCCCGGATTTCCCTCCATTATGGAAAATTACCAACTGGCTCAAAAATATCCCAATCTGTACTTTGATATTTCCGGCGGCGGTCTGCCCCGTTGGGGAATGCTCAAAAAAGGTATTCAAATGCTGGGTCCTGAGAGAATTCTTTTCGGCAGTGACTTCCCCGTCATCAGCTCAGGGATGTATGTTTCAGGCGTGCTTTTTGAACATCTCACGCAAGAAGAACTGAAAATGGTTTTCAGAGATAACTTTCTGCGCCTGAGCGGTTATGAACTGTAAGGAACACGCCTTGTTTATTATGAAACATTTTTTTCAGATACTTTTTCTGAGTCTGCTCATTCTTTCAACTTTCACCGGCTGCAGCAGTCTGCCTGAACACAATTATATCGGCATGACAAAACAGGAAGTTGCAGCTCATCTTGAAAAACACGCGTTTCGTGACCGGTGGAGTGGAAACAAATTCAAAATTGAAGTTCCGCAAAAACAGTGGTACAGCAGAAACTATAAAAATGCTTCCGCAGTTGCCGCTGATAAATTTATGATGTCTGCAAAAAAGTGGCGTTGCGGTTTTTATCCGCAAAGACATTGGCTCTTCGGATGGGACGGGATTTTTTCAAAATGGCATTTCGTGACGTTGAAATTCAAAGACGGCCGGGTTGCCGAACAGCACAATTTGAGAAATTATTATTGGGTCTACGGTCATGCCGGGAAATCACCTCATCCGCAATTTCCGTGGAATTTTTATAAAGTCAATGAAAATCTTTACCGTTCCGGACAGCCTGATGAAGATGAATTTGAATCTCTTTATACCTTTAACGGGATCCGCAGTGTCCTGAATCTGCGCGAGAGCAGCCGCAGTAAAAGGCATATTTCCGCCATCAACAAAAAATGGAAAAACGCCATCACTTTATATGAAATCCCCATTGATACAGATGAAATTTCGGAAAAGGATCTGTATAAAATATTGACAACTCTCCGTGATGCGCCCAAGCCGGTATTGATTCATTGTCTGCTCGGGAGCAACCGTACCGGCTGCGCCGTTGCCGCATACCGTATCGTCTTTGATAATTGGCGTGTTGAAGATGCCGTCAATGAATTTATGAAACCGGAATATGGTCATCACAAAATAATCTATCCGCACATATCAGATCTGCTCCGCAAAATCAACTGGAAGAATATGCAAACAGCGGTGTTGAATTCCGGAAACACACCAACAACGCAAAAATTTGACAAACGCAACAGATAAATCTTTTTTAAAACCGTCATTTCAGATACGGCATCTTGCGTTCAAAAAAGCGTTTTTTCTCAGATTGCAGGAAATTCCCCCTTGAAAAGTTTTATTGGCGGGGTATATTTTCTGACAACATTTTTATCCGGAGGATTTTTATGGAATGGATCGCTGTCATCCTCGCATTGGGTTTCGGTATTCTTGCCGGTTGGAGGATTTCTGCAAGAAAAACAGCTGTTCTTGCAATCAGAAATGCCGCTTTGGAGCAGGAAATCCGCCTTGTGCGTGAGACCTGCGCCCGGGATGTCGCCGCCGAAAAAGAAAATTCCCGCCGCCTGATGGCTGAACAGGAAAAAATCCTCACCGTAAAACTTGACCTCATCAAGGCTGAATTCCGCACGCTGTCTGAACGCATTTTTTCTGAAAAAAGTGAAAACATGCAAAAAAATAACTCTCAACAGATAACGGCTCTGCTGGCACCTTTGCAGGAAAAGATGTCCGAATTCCGCCTCTCCGTGGAAAACGCAAGAGAAAAAGGCGTGGAGCAATCCGCTAAATTGACGGAACAGATCGGCAAAATGATGGAGGAAACACGCCGTATCGGTTCCGAAGCCAATGCCCTTGCCTCCGCCCTCAAAGGCGAACAGAAAACGCAGGGCAACTGGGGAGAGATGATCCTTGAAGATCTCCTTGTCCGCAGCGGTCTTCAACGCGATGTCCATTATGAAATTCAGCCGACAATCAGAGATGACAACGGAAAAACACGCCGCAATGAAGAAAACAAAATGCTCCGTCCCGATGTCATTCTGCACTATCCGGACGGAAAGGATATCATCATTGACAGCAAGGCAAGTCTTACCGCTTATGCCGATTACATGAATTGTTCAGATGAAGAAAATTCTTCCGATGCCCTGCAGCGTCATGAAAAAAGTCTGCGCGCTCACGTTGAAGAACTTATCCGCAAAGATTATGCCGGACACCTCAAAAAAAACGGCAGGGAAACGGTGGATTTTGTCATTATGTTCATTCCCAATGAAGGCTCTTTTCTGCTCGGCATGAAACACGCTCCCACGCTCTGGCAGGAGGCTTTTGAACGCAAAGTCATCATCGTAAGTCCCCTGCATCTGATGACTCTGCTGCACTTGATCCGCATTGCCTGGACACGTTCTGATCAAAACCGCAATCAGCAGGAAATTTTAACTCTCGCAAGTCAGATGCTTGACCGCATATACGCATTTTATTCTGATTTTGACGAAGTCGGTCTGCGCCTTGACAAACTCCACGATGCCTACGGCAACGCCTTGAAACGTCTCAAACACAACCCCGGCGGACACTCCATCATCAGTTCCGGAGAAAAATTGCGCCGTCTGGGTGTGAAACTTTCCAAAAAACAAAATGTTCCGCCCCGGCTGGCTGTTGAAACCGATGAAGTTTTTTCTATGCCGCCGATTCCGGAAAATATTTCCACAGAGGATGAGAAATAAAAATGAGTTTTGCTGACACCTTGACTTCACAACAACGCAAACATTACAGGAATGTCGCCGTTACCTCAGCCATGTTCGGCTGTATTTCCACCCAGCTGATTGAAAGCAATGCCATGATCGTGCTTTATCTGACACTTCTGGGAGGCAGCGATTCCATATCCATGTTTTCTTCGGGACTGCCCAGCATTTCCCACATTCTTCTGCTGATTCCCTGCGCCTCGTTTGCCGCGCGGTTCGGACTGCGGAAAACCTACACCTTTTCAAGTGCAGTCGGATTTTTCGCTTTTCTGCTGATTGCCGCCGCCCCCTGGCTGGGGAACTTTTCACGTCACGCCGTTCTTGCCGGATGTTTCATCTATGCGCTGACGCTCACGATTTATCTTTCGACCTGGGTGCCTCTGCTGGATAATATGCTCTGCTCCAACGAGCGCGGAGCGTTTTTCAGCCGTATGCGGGTAACTTATATGCTTTTTAACGCCGTATTGCTGTTCGCTCTGGGGAAACTGTTGAATCAGAATCCCTCACTCATGGTTCTGCAAATTGTCTTTATCGTTGCAGGCTTGGGCTTGTGGGGCAGAAAGTTCTGCATGGATGCGCTGCCCATTGATCCTGAAATGCGCAGGGAATCCCCGAATCTCAAGGCATCTTTATCTACCTGTCTGCACAATCAGCCGCTGGTGGGATTTGCTGTTTACTTCTGTTTTCTGTATCTTGCTTTCAGTACCGCCATGCCGCTTGCACTGGTTTACATGAAAACAAACCTGAAACTGCCTGACGGAACGATCGTCATCATTTCTTCGCTCAACCTTGCCGGAAAACTGGCAGGATACACCATTTACGGACTTGCCTCCAAACGTTTTTCCATGCGGACAATGATTATCGGAACGCATCTGCTTGCCTTTGGCTCCGTTGCCGTACTGCTCTTTCTTTTGCCGGGAGTTCCGGCTCTGAGCGTCCTTTTCGGTGCCGTCTTTTTCCTGCTCGGAGTCGTTGCCGCACTTCTTGTTAACATCACGTCTGTTGAAATGCTTGCGCTGGCAAAGCCCGGCAACAAAATCATGGCTCTGGCGTTCTGCTCCACAAGTTCCGCCATCGGACAGGCCGCCGGAACAACGTTGATTTCTCTGCTCCTGGGCTGCGGCGCACTGGCGGAAAGCTGGCGTTTCTACGGAATCGCTCTCACAAAATTCCAGCTGCTTTTCGGTATATCCGCCCTGGCACTGATCTTTTTCCTGCTCCTGCTGCCGCTGGTTCCGGCAGTTGTGCGGACACACGACAACTATTACAAGCCGTAAGTTCCGGTAATGATTTTTTCAATCACCGGTGCCATATTGCGGGCAACCTGTGCAAAGCCGTAGTCCGTTGCATGAACACCGTCAACGGTACACTCTGAGGGTTCATCTCCGTAAAGCGTGCTGCCGTCAAGGAAATAAATATTTTCATCCCCCGCCGCACGGCGTCTGGCAAGTTCGTTCTGATGGATCAAGGTGAAATCCAAACGCTCCCGGGCAAATTCTTCAGGATTGTAAAACTCTTTGGCATAAGGCAATCTCGACACCAGAAGAATCGGAACGTCTTTGTGTTTTGCACGCAAAATATCAATGAAGTTTGACAAGGTATTCCGCAATCCTTCGACACCGGCATTGGCATCGTAATCAAGAATCAGCAAGGCGGGATTTTCAATATCGGCAATGACTTCAGCCATGACCGGCTCGCCCCTGCCGCTGCCGGAAAAGCCGAGGTTGATGAAGGGACGGTTCAATTTCCGGCTCAAAATATTGGTATGGCACATACCGGGACGCGAGGCACATCCGCCCTGCTGGATACTTGTTCCGTAAGAGACCACCGGACGCGGATCTTTCCACGGCGTTGCCGGAAGAACCTTTGCGCCGCAGGATAAACCGATACGCACCCTGTCCGGATGGGCATAAAGCGGAAAATGCAAGGTAAATTCCCGCATTTCCTTTTTGGCATCAGGTCCCCAGACGCTTACGGTATACTCGTCTTTTGTGCAGTCAATGCGGCTGGTGCGGGCATAACACTTGTTTGTACCGCTGCCGACGTAAAGATCAAATCCCCTTGTCCCGACAGGTGCCATGTGGTCCATAAAGAACCAGGTTTCAAAAAAAGCGTTGATCCGTATTTCGGTGGCATCGGAGCAGAAACGCAGCATGACGCCTGCGGTATTTCCGGCAAGCGCCTCAACACCCGTGGGAGCCTGCACGTCGGCGGGAATCCGGCGGAAGGGCTCACCCGGTTTGCGCCAGTAAAGTCCTTCAAGAGAAAATCCATCATCGTCAACGCTATACCAATCCATGCCGTCAGAAGAACGGTTTTCAAACGCCATATTTTTATCAATATCTTTCAGGTCGGGAGTCTTTGCCATTTTTAAATTGATCCTTATTTCAGTTTTTTATAGGAGTTTTCGGCATCAGAAATCCATTTTGCGGGGTCTTTCTGCCTGAAAAATCCGGTTTTGGCGCGGTAGACGGTAGTCTTTCCGCCGGGGAAAGTGCTGTTCTTTATGACGTAAAGATAATCTTTGCGGTAACACTTTCTATCCCAGACCAGACGTTCAAGGTTGCGGCTGAATGCGGGCTTCTCAATCACGGTGGAAACACCGATACCGGATTTGCGGTCATACCAACTGGCACAGGGCGCAAATCTGCGGTTGCGGTGTCCCTCATCTGAAATGAATTTGGCAGTCAGTTTTTTTCCGTTTTCAAAAACTGCCAGATAATCGGTAAAACGGATCGTCCAGGGGTGCATGAAGCAGTAAAGTTGACGGATTTTCACATCTTTTTCAGCAGAAACTTCGGTAACTTCGCTGATGATGTTATCTTTGATTTCAAAGGAGTATTTTACCTTCAAATCATGAACGATCGATTCTTTTTTCATAGCAATCACTTTTCCGGAAAGGATTTTTTCACCGGGCATGACCTCTTTTCCGTCAACAAAAAAGTGAATATCCACAACCTTTTCCCCGATGCCGGACTCGGTGTGTCCGGAACCGATAAAATGCGGACTGCCGTGCGGACGGTAGGTCATGCCGTAGTGTGCGCCGGGCGCATCCAGACAGACGAGGGCGTTTTTCCATTCAATGCGGTTGATGTTCCAGCGTTTGCGATTGTCAAGACGGATTTTGATTTCTCCGGACTGCATCCATATTGAATCCGGCAGGGCAGCAAAAGCGGTACAGGAAACAACGGCAAAAAACAGGGAAAGCATTTTTTTCATTTCTGATTTTCTCCATAGGTATAAAGATCATTTTTCAAAACGTGAACAAGATCACGCATATTTTTAACGGGATAGTCCGTGTAAACGGCACTGGTTCCGACGTCCTGAACCTGATGGCAGTCGGAACCGGCGATTTTATGCAGATTGAATTTTTCAGCCCAGGCAAGCGCAATATCGTTGCGGCTGTCATGGCGCGGATGGGTATTTAACACCTCAATTCCGAAAAGATGTTCGGGCGCAACGACAGTCATGCCGTTTCTGAACGGATGTGCCTGATAAAAGAGGATATCATTTTTTCTTGCAAAAGCACCGAATTCCGCCGGAGTCATCGCAAAGATTTTATCATAATCAAGGCACTGCTCAGGTGTCATTCCGTAGGCAAGATAATCATTGGCATTTTCATCAAAGCGCAATTCAAAGCCGCCCATAACCAGAAGACCGCATTTTCTGCCCAGTTCCTCAGCCTGACGGATGGTGTCAAAATAGGATTTATGGTAATTAACTCCCCCGTTATCGAGAAACCACTGTTTTGAGATGGAGTTGAAATGATTGGTAATGACAATGGCATCAAAACCGGCCTGACTGTAACGTTCAACGATTTCCGCCGCTGAAAGTTTACCGCAATACGAAAATCCGACGGTATGGATATGGAGTTCTATTTTCATTTTACCGTTATATATTTAAATTTTTCAGATAAAAAATACCGGTATCTAACATACACTTTTTTTTCAAAATCTGCAACTGTTTTTCTGTTTTAAACGCTTTTTTTCAGAAACATCGCACAAAAATCCTGTTTTTTTCGCATTCCGGCACAAAAACAACTTGCAAACTGAAATTTTTTGTGGTAAGTTAGGGATAGAAAGTTGAAAAAGTGTTTCCGGGGGGACTCAAAAAAATGACACAACATCAAACATCAGTATCATTAACGGATCCGGGAACTCAATTTGTCTTTTTTGTTAAAACTTGCGTTTTCACCGGCAGCGGCTCATTTTATTGACCGCGGCTTTTTTATTTCCGGCAACAACCGGGGTAACATATTACATAAGGAAAAAGGAACTATGACAAAACGCCTGGCACTTCTGATTCTCGGAGCGGCAATGCTTCTGCCACTCTCAGCCAAAGACCTTTACGTTAAACGCAAAGGCGGCAAAAACACCAACCCCGGCACAAAGGAAAAACCCTTCCGCAATCTGTGGAAAGCCATTGAAAAGGCTGCCCCGGAGACGTCATTCACGTTACCGAAGGTGTCTATCCCGGAAAAATGTCCTGCGGCTGGATCAATGTGGATAAACCCGTTCACTTGATCGGCGGTTATTCTTCAGACTTCTCTGCGCGCAATCCGATCAAATATCAGACACTTCTGCGTCCGACAAATAAGCAGAATATGACCAAGCCGGTTTTCGGCACCATGACCATTCAAACCAGAAAGTTCGGCAAAAATCAGAGTGTTGCCGTTGACGGCTTCATCTTTGATCAGACTCTTGCCAACAACTACCACGCCCGCGAAGGCAAGCCCGCCGGTTTTGCTGACGGTATGCTGACGATTCCGCCTGCCAAAGGCAAATCTCCGCTGCCCACCATCGACCGCTATCTGCTGCATGCGGATACCGACGGCGTGCTGATTATTCAGAACTGCCTGTTCCTCAACGGTTCCAACTATGCTCTGAATGTCGGACACTTTTCCGGAACAGTCAAAGTTATCAACAACGTTTTTGTCGGCAACCGCATGATGGGCGCCAATGTCAGAAGCAACAACGGCAAACCCTTTATGGTCGATTATGAGTTTGCCTACAATACGGTTCTTTTCACCTGGACCAGAACCAAGACTTTTGAAGATATGGGTTACGGTGTCCGCACCAATGTCGGCGTTGTTTCCAATATCCACAACAACATCCTCGGACTCAACTGCATGGCAGGTTTTGACAACACGCTCGGCAATGCCAAACACAAAAAAGTTGCCCTTGTCAACAATATCTTCTTCCTGAACAAAAAAGCTGACGTTGCCATCACCATCAGTCCGAACATCCGTTTCATGAAAGTTGAAGACGAAGGCTTTGAAGATCTTGCCGACGGCGACGGCATCACCGCCTTTGAAAACAATATTGCCATGAAGAACCCTGCCCTGTTCAAGGGAATCATCGACACCAATTATCTCCAGGCGTTTTTGAGCGCCACTTACAAAGAAAAAGTGCATTACAACGAAAACTCCCCGATGAATCAGTTCCGTGCTGCGCTCGGACTGAACAAACAGGGCAGAATCACCTCTAAAGTTTCAATGTTTGCCAATCCCTATCCGTTTGCCAGTGCGGTGAAGTTCTTCGGAGCCGTCCCGGGATACGGTGCCCAGGGATTCTAATAATAAATCAACAAAAGGGGAAAAACACCATGGAAGAAATCATCAACAACTTCAAAACGATCATCACCAAAAAATATATCTGCTTTGACGGACGTGCCGGACGCGGAGAATTCTGGAGATTCGCTCTTGTTTCCTTCGTTGTCTCAACGGTTTTAAGTTTCATCCCCAAGATCGGACCAATTCTTCAGCTTATCTGGATCCTTGCATTGCTGCTGCCGACTCTGGGCGTCACCGCCAGACGTCTGCATGACCGCGGCAAAAGCGGTTGGCTTCAGCTTCTTGCCCTGATTCCGGTTATCGGCGGACTGATCGTGCTGATTCTCTGCATTCCTGAAGGTGATGCAGAAGAAAACAAATACGGAGCAGCTGAATAATCCGGGAATATATTGAAATGAAATTGCTGCTGCTGTTTTTGAATGTATGTCTGCTGCTCTGTCTGACGGGATGTACGGTTGAGGAAGTTATAGATTTCATCCTTTACCCGGAAGTACACCATGTGCATCACGCACCGCCGCCGCGCAGAACTGTTGTGGTTCACCGTCCGGCACCGCCGCCGCGCAGAACTGTTGTGGTTCACCGTCCGGCACCGCCGCCGCGC
>SUVX01000006.1 GCA_015061725.1 Lentisphaerota bacterium | reverse complement strand
GTTGAGAACAGCAGTCTCTTGCTCTCCGCAGAAAAGCCGTAAGTGCCTGCAACTGTAAGGGGTATAAAAAGAAAATTGCCAGGGACTTTATTCATAAGTCCTTGGCAATCAATAAGTTCTGGTGGAGCTGGTGGGAGTCGAACCCATGACCTATACGATGCGAACGTATCGCTCTAGCCAACTGAGCTACAGCCCCAAATCATTTCCTATAATATAGCAGTATTTTTTTACTTGTCAAGTCTTTTAATACCTTTTTGAAAAAATTTCAATCACCGGAGGCGATTCCGAAAGGTACATGCACCGAAGGCGTGAATTTTTGCGCCGCTGCCAGATGCGGATCCTGCTGGTCGTCAAAGAATATATGCGGCCGCAAGGTTTCAAGAATACGTCCCTTATCCATGCCGCCTAAAAAATGTGTTTCATCAACAGTGATGTTCCAATGCCGCAGCGTATGGATCACACGGCGGTGCCCGGGCGCACTCCGCGCGGTGATGATCGCCGTTTGAAGAAAACGTTTATAGCCGGGATCCGACTCTTCTCGCTCATCTTCAAGTCTCCGCAAATTGCCCAGTTTGCGGAAAAGATCTCCCAGGGGTCCCGGAGATATCGCGTTTTCGGCATTGGCTGTCTCTGAAGCATAAAAAGCCTGTATCCCCTGTGCCTGAAATATCTTTTCAGCGCTGTCATCGGCAATCACGCCGTCAAAGTCAAAGGCAACACGCAATCCGGTGTCGCCCGTATCGTCCTTTGAAACGCTCGGCAGAACCAGTCCCGCAGGATATCCGTTGCTGATGGCCTCGTTCACATCGCTTTTGTTGCCCGAAAGAAAAAGAGAAACGTTATACGCCGGAATATAGCGGAACGGAGAATTTCCGCGCGTAAATGCAGCACGGATGATCCCGAGTTTATAGTGTTCTATCGAATTGAACACCCTCATTCCCGTATCGGAATCATTCCGAGAAAGCAGCACCACCTCCACCGGCTGACGTTCCGGAAATACCGTATTCAACTCCAGAAAGCGGCGGACAAAAGGAAAAGCGATCCCCGGAGCAAGAATATTGTTTTCATGTTCCCGCTGATAATTGCGGTAAGCCCGCACACCCTCTTTTCTGAAAACAGTATCCGCTTCATCCAGGGCAAAAAGCGCACTTGAAGCGACGGCAACGACCAATTTTTCTTCTATCGGATAAGGCATACCTTCACCTTTTAAAACAGATTTCTGACTTTTGTTTACTATACCTTGCATGACCGTTTTTGGCAAACGGAGAAATCGCTTTTTCAGCACTCGACAGGGGGAAGTCCCTTAAAGGTGCGGACGGCACTGCCGCGTTCAAGCTGATAGTGATCCAGCCACATAGATTCTTTTTCCGCCGCCTGACGGCGCGCGGAAATCAGGTTGAGTTTTTCCTGAATACGCAAAATTGCCAGCGCTTTGTTGCGGCTCTGGGAACGTTCTTCGCTTGCAACGGCTTCGGTTTTGCTCGGCAGGTGAACAGCACGGACTGCGGTATCCGTGGTATTGACATGCTGTCCGCCGTTGCCTGAAGCACGGCAGGTCTCAATTTTTAAATCACTCAACCTGAAACTGCCGCAGTCATTGGATTCAAACTCAAAAAAAGTCACCTTGACAAACCAGTTTTTTCTCGGCCAGTGCGGACGGATGGTGCTTTGCCAGACCCATTTGACCGTTCCCTCCCAGCGTTGGCGGAAAAGAGGGAGATTTTCTCCCTCAACGGCAAAACGCAAAGAGGCACTTCCACATTCTCTTCCGGGAACAGCGGACAAGAGATTGCAGCGCAAATTCTGTTCTGCCGCCTCACGGCAGATGATCTCTGCCAGAAGCGGCACAAATTTGCGGCACTCTTCAGGTCCCTGTCCTGAACTTATCTGTAAAATAACGGACATAATTTTCCTTTACGGTTTGATGTTGACCAGAGGACGCAGTTCCGCCAGTACATTTGCCAGATTGAAACTCTGCAAATCTGCAATGACGGTACTGACATCTTTGTACGCCTCGGGCGCTTCTTCATAGAGCAGATCCTTGTCGGGACAGATGACGGCTGAACCGGCTTTGGTCTTCAAAAGCTGCTGAATGTCATCGTATTTGGCGCGGACTCTGTCCCGGGTACTCTGACGGTTCCACTTGCGTCCCGCCCCATGTGCGACGGAGTAAATATTTTCCTCACCGTCTCCGCACGGAGAAACAAGATAACTGCACGTTCCCCGGGAGCCTGCCACAATGACGGGAGTTCCGGACTCCACATTGCTTGCACCCTTGCGGTGGATGAAACAGTTTTTTCCAAAAGGCGTAATGCTGTTGTGGGTTGCGTTGAGAATTTCTGTCAGTTCACACGCAGTCATTTCTCCCAGCGCACTTCCGATCAGACGGCGGTTGAAAGACGCCCATTCGATCAATGCGGCATGGTCTTTGAGATAACTTTCTCCGTCGGGGGAGTCAACAGCAAGCCCCTTGTCGCCGTGAATAGCGGCAACGGCACGCCAGAGCATTTCGCCGTAACAGCGGGAACCTGCGTGAATCAGCAGAAGAACATCATTTTTGTTGATATTCAACGCTTCACACTTTTCTCTGTCAATGACCTTATCCACGGCGAGAAACTCGGCAAAGTGGTTGCCGTGTCCGAGAGTTCCCAGCATATTTTCAGGATCATCGACCGTTTGAGTCATTGCTTCAAGAATTCTGCCGGCAGCGGCTTTCAGGGCCTTTTCAGGATCGCTCCCGAGACGGCGGAAAAGTTTATCTTTTTTGAATTTGCGTTCATTGACTTTTGTTGCAAACAAAGTCATTCCGCAGCCGATATCATTGCCGATCAAAGCAGGATAAATGATATTTTCTGCCAGAAACGCCGCCCCGACAGGCACGCCTCTGCCGGGGTGCAGATCAGGAAAAGCCGCTCCCTGCACGATGCCGGGAAAAGTCATCACCCGTTTGAACTGCTCAACAGCCGGACCCTCAAGCCAGGTCTTCTGCCCGCAGAAAATTTTGGATTTTCCAATCATAAATATACCTCCTTCATATTACAGAGGTATAATATAAATCAGCAGGTACGTCAAATGATGTCATACCTGCTGAAAAAAATGTTTTCTGATAAAAAATCAGGCCTGCTGATAATATTCGTCCGTCACTTTTTTAATCGTATCCAGCATGGCAGTACCGTAGAAGGTATCGGGAATGAGATACATACCCTCACTCCACTCGTTCCAGGCATTGATGATAACAACATCGGTATCCATTTCAAGAGCCTCTTTGAGCAGTTGCCCGACTCTATCAGGTGTGGCATTGACTTTGATCGGATAATAACCCATCTTTTCATAATCCCAGGGATAGGTCAATTCTCTGCTCCAACGGGGCGCAACGTCACCGCCCAGAGTGATACTCGGCGCAAAGGGGAGTCCCTGTTCAGCAATCATTTTCCAGCAATGCCGCTGATTGGTCATACTGTAACTGTAATCAAGCGTCGGCGCATCGGGCGCAACGACTTCGGCGTAATTGGTCCGCAAGCCGCTGTTGTAGGCAAAGACAGCATCAAAACCGGCATCGCGCATTTTGGGAATACGTCCCCAGCCGCAGAAGTATTCGTTATCATTACAGCAGCCGATATTCATCAAGGTATAGATACCGGGGAAGCCGTGTTTGCGGGCAACTTCATTGATAATACGCAAAACATCTTCAGGCGGAATAAATTTAAACAGCATATTGCAGTTGTAAAAACTGTAAACAGGTTTGCCGTCAATTTTCCAGTAATTTTCACATTTGAAATACTTTTCACAACTGTATTCCATCACTGCGCGCAAATCCTCTTCAGAGTGCGTAATTTTGAGAAAAGGTTCACAGCTTGCCTGATTTTCATTGCCGTTCATGCCGCGCAGACCGTTATCCATAGCGGGCCAGATACCCCAGCTGTGGTTTGCCCACATAAGGAAAAATTTCAACCTGTTGCGGTTGGGCGCATTCAGAAAAGCCTCGTTGAGGGGTTTTTCAAGAAATTCCTCTCCGCTGTACCAGAACCAGTCAAACATAAATCCGGTGATACCGTTGTCGGCAGCAAGGTCGATTTGTTTTGCCATGTATTCAGGGTCGGACTCATCAAAGTATCCCCACAGGGGTTTCTTGGGCTGATTGTGTCCCTTAAAAAGCGGCTTGGTGGTTTTCAACAGTTCCCATTCACAAAATCCTTTACCGTACCACTTTTCGTAATGCCGGTCGGGGTGCCAGCTGGGAAAGTAAACGGCAAAAACCTCTTTTTTCTGTTTCATTTACATCATCTCCTTTTACAAATTTTCCGCAGAAGCGGAAAATCATTTGTTATTCATTTGCCCTGCTCACGGACAGGGGGAATTTCTTCAAGACAGATATTATCAACTCTCACGGCTTCCTTTTCTCCCTTAAAACCGGGGGCGGCTTTGGAAAAACATTCCGGAAAATCGCAAGTTCCGTAAAGACTGCCTTTGAAATATGATTTTCCGTTAATAAAGTATTATTTTTCTTCGATCAGTTCGACGTGGTCGATCCAGACTTTGCCTTTTTCCTTGTCGCTGACGAAAAGATTGACTCTCGGTTTATGCTGTTTACCGAAAACTTTGGGTGCGGTAAAGACTTTATCAACACGATGCCAGTTGTTGGTGCCGCGGATGTAATCTTTGTACGTTCCGAGGACGTAGACAGCCTGGGCAGGCGCACCGCCGAAACGGATGATACCGCGCAAACCCGGAGAGGCATTTTCAGTTTTGACATAGAAACTGAAGCGGTACTTTTTGCCGGGAACGACGGGAAGAGTCTGAAGGGCGTTATTTCCTTTGGCTTCAAGGCGCAGGGAAGCACCGCGGGTGAGGAAGACTTCAGTATCGCGGTTGATGACTTTTCCTGCACTCCAATCGCCGGGACCGATGTGACGTTTGGCATGAACTTTCTTTTCAAAATCAGGACTTTTGATCAGATTTTCGGGGAGACTTGCCGGATCAAGCACAAGGATACCGCAGTTTTCAGCGATATTGCGGTCTTTGGGATACCAGACATAGAAGGCCGTGCCGACTTTGGTATTTTTCAAAGTCCTGCTGCGGGTAAAGTTTGCCATCAGATTTTTTCTTCCGGCAAGTTCGGGCATACTCTTGCGGGGGATACGCACTTCAACAAAGTATTTTTTGCCGGGCACTGTGGAAACTTTGGCGGTGAATCCCGAGTTGAAATTGACATTCACACCGACTGTTTCATTCCGCAGATCGCAAGTGGCACCGGCGGCATTGATCATGAACTGATAGATGAAATTGCTGCCGCTTTCAGCGGAAAGGAAGATTTCAACACCGCTGTCGCGCCAGATTTCCGTACTGTCTTTTCCACGGGTCAACAGGGCTGAAATTTTATCGGTAAGAGGTTCTTCCGCCTCAAAACCGAAGTAGAAATAATCTTTATCCTGCAGGACCTTGACGGTGGTCTGCACTTCAACTTTTTTCCATTTACTGCCGACAAGGTTGATGGGAACAGCCTTTTTCCATGCCGTTTCATTGAGTTTGCCGTCAACGGTGATTTTTCCGGCATCGGCGGCGATGAGGGTCCAGGCGGAACGGCTGGCGTTTTCTTTGGCAAAAGTGGCAGCACCTTTGAGGACGGGTCCCCAGAAATACTGACGCATGAAGCGCAGACGCTCCAGAGACTTTTTATCTTTTGCAGCGGCTTTTTCAGCTTTGTCAAAGAGGGAAGTCAATTCTGCAACTTTGGCGGGTGAGTAGATTTTGGTCCAGACATCGCGGCGGGTGGGCAGAAGCCAGTTTTCACCCCAGCTTGTCTGAACGGTTTCTTTCAAAATCTTATTCATCCAGAGATTTTCAATTTCAAGATAGAGTTTTGCCATGTAGGGCGCACCGGCACCGTACATGAGACGGCAATGTTCATCAATGATTTTTTCGGTATCAACATCAAAATCCCACATGACTTTGCCGCAGATATAGTGGTTGAGAAATCCGAAGAGCCAGAAGTCTGTTCCGGATTCAACAAAACCGCCGTAAATATGGTTTCTCTGCGATTTGTAGAAAGCGGAAATCGCGCGGGGTGTAAAGTTGGGAACGTAAGGCACGGCAGCAACGGCTTTGGTGGGATAAGTCCAGGTGCTGACTTTGTTGTTCAAGCGTTTGTGCCAGGCTTCAATGCGGGCAGCGTCGTTGGCACGTTTGCGCGGATTGCTCATCGACCAGGGACCGCTGACGGCAACCCCCAGAGAGACGTTGTCGGGAATATCAATGGTCGGCATGGCAGAAAATGCGCCGTAACTGTTGACAATGACCATACCGGGGATGTTGTTTTCTTTAAGTTTTTTTGCAATTCCGGTGAAGAATTTCCAGATATGATTGCTGCGATCCTGTCTTGAGGTGATTTTTTTGCAGCGGGGACAGAGACACCACAACATTCCGTCATTGGGGGCGGGATTGACGTGGAAGGTATTCCAGCGCGGACTCCATCTTGAGATACCTCTGGAAGAGGCGGGTTTGCCGGTCAATGCGGCAACAGCGTCTTTGTAAACCTCTTCAAGCAATCCCTCTGAACTGTAACAGAGATGTCCGTGTTTGTGGTAACTCATAGTATTATCGGTACCGTCACGCCGTCTGCCGTCGGCAGTCATGGCGAAAAATTCAGGATTGCTCTTGCGGAAACGTTTGGCAAGCTCAAGATCATTCAAGCCGTGGCAGGAACGGACGCTGTTAAGAGAACTGTTGCGCCAGATATCGGGATTGTTTTCTTTCATGCCGGGATAAGCATAAACCACATCTCCGCCGCCCCGGTTGCTGGGACTGGTCCAAATCCAGCGGAACTGAGTGTCGGGGCGTTCCGCAATGTCGATTTCAGGGATGCTCCAGTTTTTCTTTTCAGGAACGATCGTACCGATTTTACCGGGGAAATAATAACGGACACCGGCAAAACGTTCCAGAAAATCATAAACGCCGAAAAGCGTTGCCCACTGTTTCATGCGGGGATTATTGCTGTCCACACCGGTAATAAAAATTTTATTGCCGACGGTCTTGATGTAAAATCCGTCACGGTCAAGTTTTTCGGGATTGATTCCCGCCGCCTTGGATTCAGGACAGACACCAAGATAAAAAGCGGGAACTTTGCCCGAGGCTTTTTTGACGGCAGAAATCTTTTTTCCCGTAATTTCACTTAACCGGGCAACAAGTTCTCTTGCGGCTCTGCCGGCAACGGGATTGGCGGGCCGGACGACTTCAAAACACACTTTTCCGTCTTTAACAAGGGTCAGCGCAGGTTTGCTGCCGATATTGATAACTCTCTTTGAAACGGCATAAGGGGTGAACAGGCGTTTTTCAGCGGCACCGAGTGTACCGGCAAGAGTCAACGCAAGGATAAAAAGTATAATTGTCTTTTTCATTGTTTTTTGTTTTTTCTTTGTTATAATTATTTTGCAAACGGATTCAAATCAGGTCCCTCATAGGGGAAACGGGTTGAACTGTATTTAAAAGCCGGGATATCTTCATAATAAACCGCTTTAACGTGACCGTCGGCATAAGCAATATTGGCACTTTTGTTGTGCCGGGCAGAAAGAGAATGGGGGAAGTATTTTTCATCAGTAGATGTATGCAGACGGGTGTAATAACTTGTATACCCCATACCGCTGCTGTCGCCGTAAGTCAGCAACCTTGACGGTTGCTTTACTGTTGTCATACGGACAGGTTTTTTACCGTAATTATTTATCAGATTCAAGTTAACAGCATAGGTTCTGTAAACGGCATTGACAACAAGGGGGTAATTAGGTGTGATTGTATCCAACCGTTCATAACTCATATCAGCTGGAGTTGTCCCGGGACAGGCATACTTACTGACACACATACCCCTGTCAATCTTTTCAAAACCACCCCAACGCGAAGCTCCCATGCCGCCGACACCTGTTTCAATTTTTTCCACCGGCCAAAAATCGCGCAGCGGAGCCTTGAAACGGTTTTCAGAAGTGGAATTCTTTAAATACATATTCCAGAAATAAGTGATTGAGGAATCATAATTACCCCAAGGGAAAAAGTCTTCAAACGCATCCTGATAAAACATCGTTGCTTTAGAAACTTGAGCAATGTTGTTGAGACAGTTTGATGCCTTCGCCGTGTTTCTTGCCTGCTGCAAAGCGGGCATGAGCATCGCCGCAAGAATAGCGATGATCGCAATAACAACCAAGAGTTCAATCAAGGTGAAACGGAAAATTTTTCTTGCGTTCAGCATAGGATCCTCCTTTTTTTATTTATTTGAGTGAATCGGTAATTTCTTTGATCGTATTCTGTTACAAACCGTCGATGAGGCATTTATATTATCTCCTTACTTGAGTACTTTTTCTCTCTGCCAGATGATGCGGTGTAACTGTAAAGGGAAGAGTTGTTATATTTTTCATTTTCATTTCAAGCAGGGTCCGAACCGCCTGACGGCCGATTTCCGGACAGTCAAAATCCATTGCGGAGAGGGACGGCGACAGAAAATCACAGCCGATCAGACCGCCGATGGAAAGCACTGCCATATCTTCGGGAATACGGATTTTTTTCTCTTTCAAATATCTGTAAAGACAGACAGCAAAGAAATCAGAAAAACAGAAAATTGCCGTTGGACGTTTTTTTAATTTGTCAAAAAAATCTGAAATTTCAGCATAAATCACATCTTCATCATTGGAACTGGATATTTCTCCTCTGAGAACAGGATCATCATCCAGTCCGGTTTGCCTCACAAGTTCAAAATAATCCTCAGCAGAAATACGGTGCTGCCGGTATGCCAGATAAGAGACACGGCGGTGTCCCTGATAAGCCAGATACTGCAGACCGTCACGGATCAATTTATGATAATCGGTTCCCATCACGGCAAATCCGGTCATCTCCTGATCGCGTTCAAGCGCATGAACCAGCAGTACGGGAAGCCGGGTGTTTTTCAAAATCCCGATCACCGGTTCATTTCCGCTGAAGTTGGCAGAAAAAGAGAGGATCCCGCAATAATTTTTCTGTTTGATCAATTCCGTGACATCTTCTCCGTTTTCGCAGTTCAGAGAAAATTTTGTACATGTTTCCACCCGGATCCCCACCGCAGACGCCTCCTGCTGGATCCCCGGCAGGATATATCTTCCCGGATCGGTGATATCCTCAATGTTTCCCAAAATCACGAGGATTTTCTTTTCAGTTCCGTTTGCGCAGATAAACGTACCTTTGCCTCTGACGCGTTCAACGATATTTTCCATCGCCAGACGTGCAAGCGCACTCCGCAGAGTTTTGCGTGAAACGCCCAGTTCTTCAGACAGGACAGGTTCCACAGGAAGCATTCCGCTTTGCGAATATGCACCGTCGGTTATTTTTTTCTTGAGCAGACAATAGACTTCTTCTGTCTTGGGAGCTGTTCTGAAACGTGTCATGTAACCTCCATGTATCCTTTACAATGGATACGATATGCTCATGTTTCCTTTAAGTCAAGAGAGAAAATCCACTTTTTTGTATATTTTTTAAATGGCGGCGGGGGTTGGCTTGGACGCTGTTTGGTTTGGCTCGGGTAAAGATGTGCCGATGGGGTATGCGGGCTTTTTTTTATGGCAACGGTGGTGTGCGGGCGGCGGGGGCGTGGCGCTTGTGTCTGACCTGTCTGACCTGTCTGACCTGTCTGACAAATTGGTGCGCCACGGTATACCCCGGGGGGTACTTTGCCGCAGTGTGGTGTGGCTCAGGCAAGTAATATGCCGCAGGGAAAAGCAAACCGCAGAGGTATGCGGGCAAGAGGCTGCGACCAACGGGAGCAGCCCCACCCTGCTTTTTTTGAAAAGGGATGGGGGGTTCGGGGGGAAGGGGAAAACTTTTTTTCACATGGAAAAAAAGTTTTCCCCTTCCCCCCGGTTCCCACCGCCCCTTACAAAGAAGAAGACAGCAGATGATCGACGGCGGTTTGGGCGAGGTGGAGCCCGAAAGCGCAGACGATATAGCTGATACTGCCGATGGGTTGTCCGGGCTGGCGGGGGACGGATTCTTCGGGGGAGAAGACAGCGGGGATACCTTTATTGATTCCTCTTGCGCGCAGATTGCTGCGGATGATTTTCGCCAGGGGACAGCCGAAAGTTTTGCTGATATCCGCAACGCGGATCTGGGAGATATCCCGTCTGCCGCCTGCGCCCATGGAGCTTAAAACAAAAATGCCGCGTTCTTTGCAGGAAACGAGAAAATCCGTTTTGGGTTTGATTTCATCAATGGCATCAATGACCACATCAAAGGGTTCTGAGAGCAAAGAATCAATATCCTGCTGAGAGCGGATAAATTGCACAACGGCTTTGAAATCGCCGCGGGCGTTGATATCAAGACAGCGTTGTTTCCAGACTTCTGCCTTGAATTTTCCTGTGGAGGAATCCAGGGCGCCGAGCTGACGGTTGATATTGCTTTCAGAAAAAACATCTCCGTCAACGAGGGTGATGTGACCGACACCCATGCGGGAAAGCATTTCAACGGCGGCGCCGCCGACGCCGCCCAGCCCCAGACAGAGAATACGGGAACGGGAGAGTTTTTCAACGCCCCCATCCCCGATCAAAAGACGTGTACGCGAAAAATCTACCACGTTACGAAATCCGGATCCTGAAGTTGAGCAAGTTTTTCAAATCCGGCGGCGGATTCTTTGAAACGTGCCTCTTCAATGATGAATCCCAACTGACGGAGCAGATAGGCGTGTGATTCACAGGTGAAAACATTGCGGACATGAATCCATTGGGCTTTCACGGCGGGGTCATCCCAGTTCGGGGGATAATTTTCAGACCTTGCGGCATTGACATTTCCCATATAAGCAACGCCGGGACCGGTACACCAGGAGTCAAAGAGTGCGCGCAACTGTTCCGTATCGCTGAGGGGTTCGCACAACTTGAGCAAGTACTCTTCAGCCGCTTCAAGGGTCTTTCCTTCAAGCAGGAACATTCTTGAAAACTCAAAACCGTAGGGTGTCAATTCATAACCGTAAACGCCGTTTTCGTCAAAGAGAAACTCGGTGATGTAGCCGATACTCCAGGATTTCTTTGAAGTGGAACGGGCGGGGAAATAGAAGTTGCCGGGACTGTAAATGATCGGCACACCGTTCCAGACTTCAAATCCTTCGGGACAATGGGTGTGACAGTTCCACACGGCATCGGCGCCCGCATCGGCAAAGGCGCGGAAAAGACGGACCATGCGTTCGGACGGATAGGGATTGTATTCGTGTCCGCCGTGGAGTGTCACAAGAACAACATCCGCCTGAGTCTTTGCCATTTTGATCTGGTCGATATTGACAAAGGGGTCAAGCGTATTGACGCCGGCGGCATTTTTACGCGCTCCACCGAATTCATTTTCGCAGATATTCAAAATGGCAAGACGCACACCGTTTTTCTCAATAAAAAGCGGTTTGGCGGCATCGGCAGAGTTTGCACCGGCACCGACAGTTTTCATATTGCGTTTTTCAATATTGTCAATGGTGGTAAAAACTTCAGAGGGACCGTAATCGCCCGTATGATTGTTGGCAAGAAGTGCCACATCAATATCCAGTTCAGACATGACATTCAGCACTTTTTCAGGGCAGCGCAGATTGGGACCGCTTTTAACGATGGGTTCACCGCCCTCAGTAACGGCGCACTCCCATTGCAGGATTTTCAAAGCTTCAGGTTTAAAGGCCGGTTTGACAGCCTGAACGATTTCCGCAGCATGCTCTGCCACATAATCACAATTTTGTTCGCGGGGACAGACATCTCCGCCGATAACAACAGAAAAAGTTTTCTTTCCGGCTTCACGCCATGTTTTTTTAATTGCCATTTTCATTTCCTTTTATTTTCGGCTTCGATCAAAACAGTCAAAGCTTTTCTCAACAGAACAGCAGTCCACTCCACATCGCATCCGGCTCTGTGTGCGGTCCCGGTATTACATCCCAGATCAAGCGTGATCCGTAACTCCTGCAATTTATAACTTGGCAATCCGGGGAATACGCCCCTGGCAAGACGGACGCTATCCATTGTATCGCCCTCCCAGATCATCATACCGCAGCGCGCGAGACTTTCCTGCAGAAAACCCAAATCAAAGCGGGCATTGTGCGCCACAAGTATACTGCCTGAAATAAATGTCATAAAGTCCTGTGCGATATCTTCAAAACGGGGCGCCGTCATGACCATGGCATCGGTGATATGATGAATTCTCATCGAGGAGTAGGGAATACGCCTGCCCGGATTGATCAATGTGGAAAAACGGCTTTCCGTACCATCTTTTTCAATCCGCAGAGCGGCGATTTCCACAATGCGGTCATACACGGGACTTCTGCCGGTGGTTTCCACGTCAAAGATGGTAAAGGGACCTTTTTCGTACCAACTCATTCAGCATATCCTTCGGGGAACTTCAACTGCCATTTCCAGGCGGATTCGATGATTGCCTCTGCTGATTCATACTTCGGCTGCCAGTTGAGCATCTTGCGTGCCTTGTCACTGCAGGCGATCAGACGGGCGGGGTCGCCGGGACGGCGGGGGGCAATTTCAAAATTGACTTTCTTTCCCGTCACCTTTTCGGCGGCCTTGAGGATTTCAAAGACAGAAAGTCCGTTGCCCGTACCCAGATTGTAGTGTCCGCTTTCGGGGGCTGACAGCGCCAGTTCGTGCGCCTGAGCCAGGTCCAGAATGTGGATGTAATCGCGGATACAGCTGCCGTCGGGCGTATCGTAATCGTCACCGAACAGCATAAGTTTCTCTCTTTTGCCGCGCAGAGTTTCAAGAATGATCGGAATCAGATGACTTTCAGGACGGTGATCTTCTCCGTGCAGAGCCGTTGCACCGGCGGCGTTGAAGTAACGCAATGCGGCGTACTTCATACCGTAAATCTGACTGTACCACTTGAGGACCTTTTCAAAACAGAGTTTGGATTCGCCGTAGGGATTGATGGGAACTTGTCTGTCATCTTCTTTGATCGGCACATTTTCAGGGTCTCCGAAAGTTGCCGCCGTACTGGAGAAAACAAAGGTCTTCACACCGCTTTCAACAGCAGCATCGGCAAGGTTGATACCGTTGGCAAGGTTGTTGCCGAAATACTTGCCGGGGTTCTTCATGGACTCCCCGACCAGAGAAAAGGCGGCAAAGTGCATGACGGCATCAAAATTTCCTTTGCGGCAGACGTCAAAAATCAACGCTCTGTCAGAAAGGTTGCCCTCAACAAACGCCGCACGGGGATCGACCGCCGCACGGTGTCCGGTGATAAGGGCATCAAAAACAGTTACGTCATACCCCATATCCAGCAGATATTCGGTACAGGCACTTCCGATATAACCGGCTCCGCCGGTGACAAGGATCTTTTTCATAATACTTTTTCCCGCTTATATCAATCAAATTTGCCCTTGGTGGAAAGAACGCCCGATATGCGCGGGTCGTAAGTAGTCGCCATATCCAGCGCCTTGGCAAAGGCTTTGAAAATCCCTTCAAAGAGGTGGTGGTTCTCTCCTGCCGCCAGCTGTTTGACGTGCAGATTCATGCCGCAGCGGCCGCAGAGGGACTGGAAGAACTCGTGAAAGAGCCGGGCATCGAAGTTGGAAACCATCGGTGCAACAGGTGTCACATCATAATACAGCCCCGCCCTGCCCGAAAGATCAAGGGCAACGATGACAAGCGTTTCATCCATAGGAAGAATCATATTGCCGTAACGTTTGATACCTGCCTTGTCTCCGGAAGCTTTGGCGATGGCATCGCCGAGGACGATTCCCAGGTCCTCCATGGTGTGATGACAATCCACTTCAATATCGCCGCAGGCAGAGATTTCCAGATCAAAGAAGCCGTGTTTGGCAAAGAGCGTCAGCATATGATCCATAAAGGGGATCCCGGTTTTGACGGAACTTTTTCCGGAACCGTCAAGGTTGATTTTAACGGAAATATCCGTTTCAGCGGTGGTACGTTTGATTTCAGCAATTCTTTCAGACATGATGCAAACTCCTATATAAAAAATCAGGACAACGTATAATATAACTTCAGGACGGGAATTTTTCAAAGGCTCTCTAAAATTCGCTTCTGAAAAAGTAAATCACAGAAGAAACAAATTTATCAAAGAGTATCTCCCGGTTGCTGACAAGAACACGCAGCGTTCTGCCCTGCTGCTGAACAACAGGTTTGTCAGGCGTGATCTCAACTTTGAACATGGTGTGTTCCGGCGTGAACTCTCCCGGTTTGCCGGGAACGGAACGGACGGGGATCTCTCCGCCCGCAACCGAAAGCAGCGGAGACGGTGCAAAGACGGCGGGAACAGGATTGATGCGTGAAATCACACCGCCGTTATCCGTATTGCTGTCACGGAATCTGAAAACCACTCTCATACCGCTCTTTAAACGGGCAAGCTGTTCATCAGAAGCGTAAGCTGTAACCCGCATTTCAGAGGGATTGACAACTCCGGCAATCATACCTGTAAAAAGTGCGGCACCTGAAGACAATTCTGAATACCGGGGAACAAAAACGCCATCGTTTCCGGCAGAAATATTCAAGCGTTTCTTCCGTTTTTCAAGGTCGGCAATGCGTGCTTTTTCGCTGAGTATCTTCTGACGGGTAAGCATGCTGTCTCCGAAAGTAGTCTCAGTATTCAACTGCTGCTGAAGCAGGACTTCATTTTCTTTGAGAATGGCTTTGCGGCGGGCAAGCGCCATGTCAAGTTTCGGAGAAACAAGTTTCAGAACCGTTTGTCCGGCACGGACCCTGACAGGTTTATCCGGCGCATCGGCGGCAAGGTAACCGCTTTCAAGAACGGTCACAGGCGTTGCCTCGGGACAGGTGACTTCTCCCGGCAGACGTGTCCGCCACGACAGCGGCATAAAGAGAACCAATCCCGCCGCACCAAGCAGCACAAGGATAAAGAACAAATTGGCACGGGTCCCGGCACGTTTTGACAGAGCCTTGACGATCCGCACTTCGTTGTAAAACGGCAGAATGAAGATGGTAAAGACTTCAAGAACCAGCAGTATGACCGCCACCGCTTTGATCATGCTGTTGTAAATCACAAGAATAATGGATGTATACAGAAGAAAACGGTAAATAAATGCGGCAATACCGAAAGAAAACATCAACAGCGGACGCTCCTCCTGCGGAACGGGTCCGACTCTGAACAGAAAGTGACGGTTGAACTGCTTGAGATATTCGCTTGAACGCTGCATCAAATTCTCAATATTGAGAATATCACAGAGGATATAATAACCGTCAAAACGGATCAGCGGATTGCCGTTGACCAGAATCGTTCCGGCGGTGGAAACGGCAAAGATGAAGAACATGGTGGACTGCAGATTTCCCGGCGGCAGATAGCACCAGGCAAGGGCGGCAAGTCCGCCGCAGAGGACTTCGCTCAACAAGCCTCCGGCATCGACCAGCAGACGCTGTTTGCGGGGGAGCCGCCAACTGTCCGTGGTATCACTGAAAAAACGCGGATAGAGAAAAATCACACTGATACCGATGGCGCGCACACGGCAGTTGAAGTGCATATTCGCCGCAAGGTGTCCGGACTCGTGAATGATTTTCAGCAGAATGACGGCAAAGAAATACTTGACCAGTCCCGCCCATGAAAAAGAGTCCTCCAGCATTGCCCGGATGCCCGGCAGATTGCGGAAAGCCAGCAGATACCCCAAAATGGCGGGAATGGCAAGACTCCAGAAGAAATATTTTGAACCGATAAAGCCGATACAGGGTTTTATTTTGTCAATAAAGGGTTGCGGGTGCAGCGGCGGCAGTTTGAAGTACAAATACGCCGAAGCCACTTTCAGCCACAAATGTTTGTTTTTCGCCTCACGCCTCTGCGCCGCCTGCGCCGCAAAAGTTTCGGCATCGGGCGTTAAAAGATTGTTCTGCACAAGAAACTGTTTCAACGTCAGGATTTCAACGGGTTCAGCGGGAATACCTGAACGTCTGAGGCGTTCTCCGAACTCTTTGACCGACATATCCCGGTCGTAACGCGAAAGCATCTGCCAGGCGGGAACTGAAAGTTTGAAATAATTTTCCGCCGCCGGATCAAAAATCATGGGATAAGATCCGTGTCTGCCGGGCGGAATAATCTCAAGATCCCGCCGCAGAGTTCCGGTGCGGATTTGATTGATGTCAGGAGAGCCTGCCACTTACAGCCACCGCAGATAAAGAACCGCACTCTTGAAAAGCATGTATCCGAGCGCAACACGTTTGCCTTTGATTTTGGCAACGCCGCGCATACCGTAACGCAGAGGCATTGTGCTGTCAAGTTCAGCAAGAACTTTGTAACACCAGACATTCTGCTCAGTCCGTTCCGGATACTGACGGATATCAATGATTTTGGTCTTAATCTCCGTTTCAGGACGGGTATACAGAAAACAGGATGCCTCAATTTTATCCAGCAGAATGGAGCTGTCACGCTCGTTGACACGGATTTCAGCATACATGCCTTTGCCGCCGTAAACATCAAAAATCCTGTCTCCGGTGCGGAGAACACGGTTTTTGAGCATTTCGGCACGTCCGTCGGCAAGCGCAAGAATGCCGTTTGCGGGAGAGATGATTTTTGAGTGCGCCAGATACCACATCGCCTCTTTGACATCGACTTTCACACTGTCAAGACGTGCGGCAAGCAGAGGCACTTTTCCCAGACGGTTGCGGTCTGAAAAAGCGGCATTGTTTTCAAGGTCGTACTCTTTCTGGATTTCCGCCAGACGGTTGCGGGCGGAGTCAAGTCTGAAACGCAGTTGACTGGTATCATATTCTGCAATGACGTCACCCTTTTTCACCCGGTCGCCGTCCTGTTTGAAAATCCGTGCAACAGGACCGTCAAAGAGAGCGTATGCGCCTGTGATTTCAGGCGCACGGAGCAGAAACTCAGCATTGATCTGTTCGCGGACGGGTATGAACATCAGCGCAACGGCAATTATTGCAATAATCAGAGAAAGTTTCCGCTTTGACACCTGCTTTTTCAACTTGTGTGCGGCAGATGATGTGCGGCAGCAGCGGTGCGAATACAAGGCATTGCTGACATTTCCCGCCAGCAGATTGAGTGTCGGCACGGCATATCCCGGGACAACTCCTGAAAACTCGACCAGCCAGAAAAGTTCAAACTCCGGATTTTCCACATACCCGGGGTGCGGCAGATGCAGGGCAATCAACTCGTGATCTCCGCCGATAAGCGCCGCCAGAGCATCTTTTGCGCCGTCTGAAAGTTCTTCATTTTCTTCTGTGGTTTTGAAGATTTTGAACTTTCCGCATTCGATGAAACTCAATTCACGGCTGAAACGGGTAAGATCAATGGCATAATCGCTGTGCGGATTGGGTTCAAAGAGTCCGTACTGTCCGACGATCTGCGCCTTGCCGTCAGAATACTCAACCAGAGCGGCACTGCAGAAATGCAGTAATACTTCCGGACTGTTGGCGGCAATCGCGGCAGCAGAAGTAAAATCCGTCGCGTCGCTCATTTCACGGCTGATTTTCATAATCACGCCGAGCGTTTTAAGACGTGCGGCAAGTTCGCGGATATCCGGCTGTTTTTCCATAATCACAAAATATTTTCAAACAGAACGGGACATCTCTGCCCCGTTCTGTTCCGGTTTATTTTTACTCGCTGACGATTTCACTCAACGCGACATCGAATCCATCGCTGAATTCTTCGCCTTCGCTGAGGACATCGGCAAGTTCCTCCTCGTCCAGCTCGGGAGCTTCGCCGTGGAGCAGTTCATCAACTTCAGACTCGATTCCGATGAAGTCAAGTTCTCCGCCGAGCAGAGCGTGGAGATCAACAGCGTGACCTTCGCCTGCCAGATCAGCAACTTTGCCCGGAGCAAGACGGCTGAAGCGAGCGGCAAGATCCGCATCAAGTCTATCGGCATCCAGCAGACTTGGCATGTGCGCAAGAGCAGTGAAGTTGCTGTTGTGACCGTCAGAGAAGAATTCAGGACTCATTCCCTCATCACTTGCCATCATCCACATGACACCGTCACGGTAGACAAGACCCAGATCAAAGTTGTTGAGACTGTCCACATTGTTCCGGGTGCTGAAGCTGAACATTCCGGTATTGTTCATTCTGTCAATATTGTTGCCGCTGCCGTTGAGCGTGAAGTTTGCGCCCAGACGGTTGTCAACAATACCGTAGCTGCTGCCGCTGCCGCTGACGGTGGCATCTCCGGAGTTGTCAAAAGTATCAACATCGGCAATGCCGTTGTCAGTGTAACTGCCGCTATTGGCAAAAGCATCCACGGTGAGATTTGCGTTGTTGACGAAATCTCCGGAGCTGCTGATGCTGTCAGCAGTCAAATCACCGTTGTTGGTCATGTTTCCGGAGTTGCTGATGCTGTCAGCAGTCAGATCACCGTTGTTGGTCATGTTTCCGGCGTTGCTGATGCTGTCAGCAGTCAGATCACCGTCAACGGTGATATTGCCGTTGCTGCCGTTGTTGATTTTTTCTGCGGAAACATTGTCACCGATAACGATATTTCCGGCATTGTCACCGACATTGATATCAGCGTTGTCAACGGTGATGGTTCCTTCACCCGCGCCGACATTGGCATCAAACTTGACTTTATCATCAGCATTTCCGCTGATATTGGCATCATCAACGGCCTTGACAGAGGATTCGTCATCCGCAACGATATCACCCTTGACGTCGATCTGTTCGCCGTCGTTTTTCACGCCGTCGGCATTGGCATCAATGACAAGTTCAGCACCGTTGGAAACAGTGTAGTTGAATTTCTCATCACTGTCTTTGTCGATGATGAAACTGGCATCTTCTCCGTCAACGGTGATCTCCAGATTATTGACATCGTTGGCAAGGGAGTTTTCAACGTCACTGAGTTTGCCGCCGTCAACGCTCACGCCCATGGTGTCGATCTTACCGCCGAAATTGATGATACCGTTTTCAACCTTGACGACTTTGCCGTAAATGGTATCAAGGCTGTCACCCTGTGCATTGACAGATTCGGTGATGTTGGCAACGCCGTTTCCGCTTGCTTTCAGCGTGCTTGCAGCACCCTGTTCACCGTTGTTGAGTTCGGCAATGGTCATTTCACCGTTTCCGGTGACTTCGACCAGACCCTGATTGACAACAGTTTCAAACGCGGCGCCGTTTCCGGTGACCTTGAGTGCGGCTCCGTCATTGACATTGACCGTACCGCCGAAATCAGCAGCACTGTCAACGGTCAGAGTTCCGCCGACGTTGATCTTTCCGGTATTGGTGGTGGCGTTTTTGCTGCCGATGACAGTATCAACGTTGAGATTGAGAGTTCCGGCATTGGAAAGCGCGTTCCAGGCAACATTTGCATTCACGTTGAACGTTCCTGTATTGCTGACAGAAGCAAGAGCAGTATCGACCGCAGTAAATGTGCCGCTGTTGTCAACCGCACCGTTGAAGGTGGAGCCGTCGGCATTAACCGTACCGCTGTTGGCAACCGCACCGTTGAAGGTGGAGCCGTCGGCGTTGACCGTACCGCTGTTGGAAACGCTTCCTGCGAACACGGCATTTCCTGCTTCAAGAGTTCCGGCATTGCTGACTTTGGCGTTGAATGTTCCGGCGGCAACAGAAAGGACTGCGCCCTTTTCGGTACTGACGGTGAATCCGTCAACTCCGGCGGCGGTGCCGTCAACTTGTCCGAGAGAAAGCGTTGCACCGCCCTTGACAGAAATATCAGCGCCGTTGTTGGTGAGTTTCGCAATATTCATGTCAACAGCGATAGCCTTGGTGCTGCCCTCAACGATGAGGTTGGTGGAGCTGCCGTCGGCAAATCCCCAGAGAACCTGTTCTCCGGAACCGTTGTGTGCATAGGTGATACTCTTGCCTGAAGCGATATTGACCAGACCGTTGCCGGAGGTTTCGCCCAGCAGAATCAGATTTGCGGCACTGTCAACCAGACCGTAGTTGGCGATACTGCTTGCAAAGGTGGTATCGTCAGCCTTGCTGAATTTCAGCGTGGAACCGGCATTGACGGTAATGGTTCCCGCCGTCTTTTCAGTGAAGCTTGAAGCATCCAGCGTAATCTTGCTGACAGCATCGCCGATTGCAAGGTTTCCGCCGTCAAGGTAAAGATTCTTGAAGGTGATGTTTTTGTTCAGAGTCACCAGACCATTCGTGTAATCCAGACCGGTTACGGACTTATTGCCGACATAGACAGTCACCTGATCGTAGCTGTCATTGTTATAGAAAGTCTGAGTGATCGGTTCTTTTCCGGTATAGACATAATAGAGTGTACCGGTGAAACCGTTGATATTGCCGTTGCCTTCTGTCTTACCTTTGAAGTAGATATCCGCAGCATTGCGGGTATCATTCTTTGAAGTGATGGTACCGGTATGGGTCAGATCACCGAACTTGACCGTGGCGGCGTGTGCCTCAGTCAGCGGTTCCAGATAAATCGCACCGCTGTTGGTGGTCTTTCCGAAGTCCGCAAGACCGTAGACATAGACATTTCCGGCAGCGGCATTGACGAATGTTCCGGTGGCGGAGATTTCTCCGTCAATCTTCATCGTGCCGCTGTTGGTCAGAGCCGTTGAGAAGTTGACACCGATCACGCCCTTGTCGTTGATGAAAGTGCCGCTGTTGGCAAAAGTTTTGTAAGAAACATCATTGGCGCTGTTGGTGAAGTTTCCGGCATTGACCACGCTGTTGAAAACGGAACCGGCGGCACTGGCACCGACCAGAACATTTCCGGCAGCGGCATTGTCAAGCGTTCCGGAAATTTCAGAAGTCTTGGAAATCGTGAGTTTTCCGCTGTTGCTGATTTTTCCGGTAACGGAGATACTGCCGTCAACGATAAATTCGTTGGCATTGGCAATATTTCCGGTAAACTCAACTGCATCTCCGGTCGTGGAGATATGGAATTTACCGTTGTCGGCAATGGTCACATCACCCTTGACAGTGGTTCCTCCGGCAGCTCCGAGCAAATTGAATGTACCTGCACCGTCCTCACCGCCGATCTGAACCTTGCCTTCAATATCATTCTGAGCAGTGATTTCCAGTTTACCGTTATTGGTAACCAGAATACCGTTAATCGGCATATTCAGATCGGACTGGATGGAAACGATACCGCCCTTGACTGTCAAACCGTAATCACCGGTACCGCTGACAAGCGTCATACCATCGGCATTGCCGGTAATATAAGTCTGGGCATCCGCACCTTCGTTGACCAGAGTCAGCACCACGGCACCGGCATTGGTAATGCGCAGTTCGTGCGTATTGGTGATGGTTCCGAAGCTGTTGGAGTCGTGAACTTCCATGAAATAGGAGTTATCCACATCACCGAAGGTGTTTCCGGCAGAGTTGACCGTAAGGAAACTGGCGTTGGAGAACTTGCCCTTGAACACATTGTTCGCAGAATCAATGGAGAAATGGGACCAGCCTTTTGCCTCAAAGTTTCCGGTATCCTTCCATGCGCCGTTATCACCGCCGTGATAGACGGCACCGTTCAAGGTTTCGCCCTCGATCTGGATCTTGCTGTCGCCTTCAAGGGAGACATAAGCACCGCTGGAATCCGCACTGGGCATGAAATCCGGCTTCAGCGGATGTGAGCCGAAACCTGTCTCAAAGCCCATCAGATTGGTAAGATAATCATAACGGACATCATTTCCACTCCAGAAATTACTGACAGCGTGACTGTAATTGGCAAAGTTGCCGCCGACAGTCACTTCGGCTTTGTCCGCCACGGTAAAGAAAACGTATCCCCAAACACCGATGTTGGCAATATCTTCAACAACGGAAACCTTGGCATCTCCGCCGATATAGATGTGAGAGGAATTCAACGTTGCCGCCAGATGGATCTTATTCTGAGCATCCTTGCTGAAGGGACCGCCGTACTGCTTGACGGGAGTATCGGCAGTGCCGTCATAACCGACGGGAATACGGACCCAGTTGTAAAGGCTGCCTGCCATGGTGACGTTGGCTGTTCCGCCGATGTAAAGCAGAGTTTCACGGGCTGTGCCGCTGCCGTTACCGTAAACGGCACTCACATAGACATCGTTCTCAAAGAACACTTTTCCGCCGTTGATGGAAAAGATACCGTCGCTGACAGCGAACTCTCTGCTGAAAGTAACTTCGCCTTTTTCGATGGCAAAGTCACCGCCGGAAACGACCCGTCCGGTGAAGGAGACTGCACCGTCAGAGGCAATGGTGATCGAACCCTGAGATTGGGCGCCCGTCGGGGAACCGGTCGGCGCATACACACCGTAATATTCAGCATCACTGGCAAGATACTCATAACGTCCGGTGGAAGTGTTCCATCTGTAACCGTTGCCGACAGCAGCATTGGTCACTTCGTTGGTGAAACCGATGTTGCTTCCGGTAACAACCATCGCGGCTCCGCCGGTCACCTGAACAACTCCGGCAATGGAGTTGTTATATCCGCCTAAGTTGAATACGGTCTTTGTACCGCTGATGCTCACATCACTTGCAATGGTGCTGGTCGCAGCAGAGGCATCTTTGCCCAGATTCATATTGAACACTGCACCGCCGGTAACGTTGAGCGTCTCGCCTTTGAGCTTGGCAGAATCGGCATTCAGAGTCGTTTCTCCTGCTATTGCATAGATGTTTTTGTAAATCACAGCGTTGTCGCCCAGATCAAAGGTGGTTTCTCCACCCGTGATATGGATGGAGTAAACGCCGTCATTAAAACCAGCGGCCTCACCTTCTTCTGTTGCATTAAATGCACTGCCCTTGAACTGAGCATTGTTTCCGGCTGTCAGGTTCAATACGCCACCGGCAACAAAAACCATTCCATCGGCAGTGAAGTTATCACCCGCTGTGATATTGGTGATACCGCTTTGAGTATACACTGAGATATCTGCGGTGACGAGGATTTTTTCGTCTTCAGGATTGAAAAATGCCACGCCACCGGAAGCGATGGTAACATTATCCTCAGCGTAAATATTGACGATACCGGTGGAACTGTTGTCGAGAGCAGGCAGAATGGAACCGTCTTTCAGATAGAAGGCTGCGATTTCGCCCTCTGTCTGTTCACTTGTAACAGTGATGTAATTGGTTCCAGCCTGTTCAACAGTTGCAGAAGCGTATTTTTCTGCGCTGCCGAGCTGGAAATTACCGTCAATAAGCAGTGCGCCGTTCTCTCTGAAAATCAGATTATCAGAAACTTTGACAGAAGTTCCGGCATCCACCGCAACGCGGGAATCACCGGTGCTGTTGATCGTCAGGGTGTGGTAGGCAGAAGCCTTACCGTCAAGCGTTGCCACTTCAAGGATGTGACCGTCGATGTATTCCGCAGAAAGATCAGTTCTGCCGGTCACAAGTTTCACATTGACGAAAGCGGGATTCTCAAGAGTGATTTTGCCCGCCACAGCGTTGACATCAATGTTATGGTCACTCAAGCGGACATCCTTGTTGAGAGTAACTTCTCCGGTGTAGGCATTGATGTAGTCGTGCGCGACATTATAATCACCGCCGATACGGATATCGCCGTAGTAGAACGTGCCGATGATCTGACCATTGCTGCCGGCAAGGTAAGCGTTGGTGTACCAGATATCGCCCTCTGCGACCAGCGTGAGATAGAAGTCTGCCTTATCTGCGGCAACTGCTTCGTCAAAGACGAGATAGTAACCGTCGGCGATATCCAGCTTGAAGCTGCCTGAGATGGTAACGGCTTTCAGATTGCTGACAAGCACGTCTCCGTCAGTTGCAACCAGCTTGAAGTTGCCGTAAGAACCGTTGTAAACTTCTGCGCTGAGCGCATATTCAACAGTGCTGTCAGCAGCCATTACAAGAGCATCGGGCGTTGAGAGATTGCGGTCTGCGGCATTGGTGGTGCCGAGGAATCTCAAGGTCTGTCCGGATTTGCCTTTAAGAACGGCGAAGTTTTCAATGGTTGAAAGACCGTTGACGGTCACATCGCCCAGCATTTCATAGTTCAGAGTTCCGGAAGCATCCGCTCCGCCCTTCAAGGTGAAGTTGGCATAAGTTCCGGCAATGATACTTGCGCCGCTGCCGTAGGTCACTGTACCGGCAGTCTGTTCAATGCTTTCCACATTGACAGCACTGCCCAGCAGGGTGAAGCTGAAGTTTCCACTGAGTTTTCCGGCAGACGCCAGCATCAGATTTCCGGTAATGGTGATGTTGCCGTTATCCTTATTGGGAGCATAACCCATTTCGCCGTCGGCAAGATTACCGTCAGCAAGAGAGAGTGTGGCGTAACGTCCCTGGAAGACTGCGGCACCGTCGGCGTAGGCAACGGTACTGCCGTCTGCGCCGTTGATACGGGCGTTTTCACCGTCAAGGAGTTCAGCAGCATTGGTGGTACCGCCGAAGATGATATTTGTTCCGGCATTGACCGTCAGAACCGCATTGAGCGTTGCTTTGCCGGTAACGACAAAGGCGCTTGCCGCAGTTCCGGCGGCATCCAGCTGCAAGTTGGCATAATTTCCGCCGAGGAGTTTGGAACCTGCCGCCTTGTAGATCACGGTGCTGCCGTCAGCCATGGCGATACTGCCGGTTCCGTCAGCAACCGCATTGAACGTGACAGTCACGTCAGCGGCTCCCGTAAGAATACCTTTGACGGAAACTTTACTTGCAAAGGTGACATCAGCATTGGCGTTGATATCGTTGTAAGAACCGCCGAATCCGGTCACCGCAGTATTATAGGTGACACTTCCGGTATTATCAACGCTGCCGGTTCCGGAAACGGTGCCGTTGAAGACCCAGTCGCCGCTGCCGGACTGGAGACCGTTGAATTTGGCTTCTCCGTTGACATTGATATTGCGGTTGATGGTGTGATTGCCATTGACGGTGAGGTTGTAGTAAGTACCGCCGAAAACCGCCGCTGTCTGTGCGTAGATGATGGTGTTCTTTGCGCCATCAGCCAACACGAGGACTTCAGCATCAACATCGTTGGCATTGGTGGTACCGTTGAAGACGATTTCAATACCGTCACCGAGAATCTGGGTTCCGGTGATGTCGGCTTTGCCGTTGACCGTGAAGCTGTTGGAAACGGCCGTATCAGCAGAACGTTCACCGTAGAGAGTCAGGTTGTAATAAGCATCATTGGCAAAGAGATCGGCGGTACCGTTGTACTTCACGGTGGAGCCGTCTTCAAGTTTGAGACTGCCGACACCTGCCTTGGCATTGGTTGTTCCGGCAAAGTCGATGATACCGTTTGCCGAGACAAGCTGTTCGCCGTTGAGCGTGGCAAGTCCGCGCACCGTCACCACCGTATCAATTCCGATGGTGTTGCCGTTCAGGGTCAAATCGCTGTAAGAACCGTTGAAGACGTTGAGACCTGAAGCATATTCAACAACACTTCCGTCATCCATGGCGGCACTGCCGCTGCCGGTGATTTCGCCGTTGACGGTCAATTTTCCGGTACCGCTCATGGTTCCGGCAACATCGAAACCGTCGGTTGCGGCTGCGGTGGAGTTGATAACAATATCATTGTAACTGCCGCCGAAGGTGCGTCCTGCGAAGTTTTCGCCGTAGGTCACACTTGAAGTGTTATTGACACTTCCCGTTCCTGCGGCAGTACCGTTGAAGACCCAGTTGCCGCTGCCGGACTGGACTCCGGTGAAGGTGGCAGTATTGTTGACGATGATATCTTTATTGATCGCGTGATCGCCGTTGACGGTCAGGTTGTGATAAGTCATGTCGTAAACAGCAGCACCGGCATTGTAAATGACGGTATTTTCCGCCCCCGCAGCCAGAACGAGGACAACACCGACTTCATCGGCATTGGTGGAACCGTTGAAGACGATTTCAATACCGTCACCGAGGATCTGGGTTCCGGTGATATCAGCGTGACCATTAACAGAGAAACTCTTGTCAATGGCATTACCGGCAGCGCGTTCACCGTAGAGAGTCAGATCAAAGTATCCGTCTTTTGCGGCAAAGACATCGGCTGTGCCGTTGTACTGAACTTTGGAGTAATCCTGAGCATCGATTTCACCGCCGTCTTTGGCATTGGTTTGTCCGGCAAAGGTCAGAACGCCGGTATCGGTCACGGTGGTCGTGCCGTTGAGAGTTGCAAGAGCATTGACGGTAACTTCGCTGTTGACGGTGTTGCCGTTCAGGGTCAAACCACTGTAAGAACCGTTGAAGACAGTCAATCCTGAAGCATATTCAACAACACTTTTGTCATCCATGGCGGCACTGCCGCTGCCGGTAATTTCGCCGTTGACGGTCAATTTTCCGGTACCGCTCATGGTTCCGCCGACATCAAATCCGGTGGTTTCAGCTCCGGAGGTGGAGTTGATAACAACATCATTGTAACTGCCGGTGAAGGTGTTTCCTGCGAAGTTTTCTCCGTAGGTCACGGTAGAAGTGTTGTTGACACTTCCGGCACCGCTTGCAGTACCGTTGAAGACCCACATTCCGGAACCGGTCATTTCAGCACCGAAGTTTGCTTTTCCGGCAACATTGATATCATTGTTGATTTCGTGAGCATCAGCGATATTGAGGTTATGGTAATTACCGCCGAAGACTGCGGCATTGACGCCGTAAACGGCAGTTGTATCTTCGGTAAAGTTGACAGTACCGCTGCCTTTGGTCGTTCCGGCAAATGTAATGGTTGCCGGATCAACGGAAGTTGCGCCGAAAGTCACACCCTCTTTGATTTCGGCAAGTTCACGGACCGTCAGATCACCGTTGGTCAGTTTGATTTCATCGCCGTTATCATTTGAGAGCAGTTTGAAGTTGGCGTAATTACCTTTCAGGACATTCGTTGCACCGATGGCATAGGTGACGACACTGCCGTCAGCCATATCGGCAACCGCGGCATCGCCATAGGTATTTTCGCCTTCAAAGGTGAGCGTTCCCTTACCGGAAAGCGTACCGTTGAGGGTGATTCCGGCAAGGTAGAGGTTGGCGGCATCGGCAACAAGATCATTGTAAGTACCGGTCAAACCGTAGATCTTACTGATTGAGGAATAGGTAACAGTTCCCTCATTATTGATTTCACCCGTTGCATTGCCGCGGAATTCCCAATCGCCGCTGCCGGACTGGATTCCGGAAGTGAAATCGGCATCTCCGCGGACAATGAAATTACTGTCAATGTCATGATCTCCGTTGAGGACCAAATCACCGTAAGTTCCCTGAAGAACTCCGGCATTGGCTTCGTAGATTACGGTGGAACCTTTTTCACCGGAGAGGATATCCTCTCCGATTTTGGAATCGCTGAAAGTGGACTGAACATTCTCATTGAACGTAAGCACAGCACCGTTTTCAAGAGTTGCACTGGCTCTGAAGTGAGCTGTACCGCTTAAAGTGACATCCGCACCGTCAGCAAACGTAACAGCTGCCGAGAAGACCGCAGCGTTGGTCACTTCCAAAGCCGTGGAAACGGTGTTTCTGTTCAATGTCAGGTCGTAGTAAGTTCCGCCGTAGACAAATGCGTTACTGCCGTACACAACTTTACCGCCGGTCATATTGAAAGTACCGTTTCCGGCACAGGCGGCAGCATTACTCATAGTGACATTACCGTTTCCGGAAATGGCTCCTTCGCCGTAGAAATCAGCCTGAGTGTCAATAACCACGGTGGAACCGGCATTGACGATGACTTTGCTTTCGCCGGAGTTGTCAAGGATCAGGTTATGGACGGTGATGTTTTTATCTCCGGCATTTGCGGCATAAACATCATCCATTGCGAAGATGAGTTTGGCATCTCCGACCAGCTGGAACGCAACGACCTCATCGGTAATGACAAGATTTCCTGAAACCGGATCGGTCCAGATGAAACTGTCAACAGTCAGCTGAGCTCCGGCAAGGATCATAAACTTGCTGCTGGCGCTGTAATCTTTGAGCTGAGAGGTAAAAACATTATCTCCGGTAATGGTCACCCAGAGGTTCTGCAGACGGCTGTTGTCGTCGATGATACTGCCGCCGCTGTTGGTGACATAAGCGGTCACAGCACCGTAATCGGCGATGGTACCCATGAACTCAACAACACCGCCGTTGACGTTGATTTTTCCGGCAGTGCCTTCGTCAACCCAGCCATAGATGTCAAGATAACCGTTGTTATCGGCTTTTTCAGTTACATTGAGAGTACCGCCGAGAGTGACGAGTCCACTGCCGTCAACAGTTCCCAGACGGTTATGTTCAGCACCGTCGGCAAGGATCAGATTCAAAGTTGTTCCGGCGGCGATGCTGATGGCGTCAACCGCAACAGTTCCGGTCACTTTGAGGGAGGCACCGTTTGCAGTCAGATTCAACGCAGAAGCCGTTGAAACCAGAGCGCCGACAACGGTCACGTTTCCGGCAATGACTTTTTCAGTTCCGGTCAACTCAATACCGTTATTGTAGGTTCCGGAAAGGATCTGCTGAGCATCTGCACTGTCATTGGTGTAAGAAGCGGCGGCGTCAAGCGCATCAACGGTGATACCGGTGATGGTGGTTGAACGGAACTCAACAGTACCATTCTTTCCGCCTGTAATAACAGCGTCAGCATCAGCTTCTCCGCTGGTGAGCGTGCCGTTGAAAATTGTGGCGCTGTTTTCACCCAGAACGATTTTATCCGTCACGGTGATTTCAGAGGTGATTTCAGCATCACCGTTGAGATTCAACGTTGCCGCAGTGAAAGTATCATCAACGGTTCTGCCGGCGGAGTTGAGAGTCAAATTACCGTAGGTTCCGCCGTAGATCTTGTCGGCTGTTTCGCCGTAGGTGACAGTCAGAGCATCGGTGAATTCGCCGAAAGTTTCAACACCGTCGATTTCAACGCCCTCAGTGACACCGTTGAAAGTCACGCTGCCGTTTTCTCCGCCGATGGTGGAGGAAAGTTTAACATTGCTGTTGAAAATCACATTTCCGGCAACAGTCTTTTCTCCGGCACCTTTGATGGTGACGGTATTGGAATAATTTCCGTCAAGAATACGCTGTGTTTTTCCTTCGGCTCCGGCATAAGTGATTGTTCCGTCATAAGCAACTTTACCTGCTCCGGAAACATTGCCGTTAAAGGTAATGGCGGCGGCATCAGAAGCAGCTCCTGCGGCAAGAGCAACGGTTCCTGCATGGATGAAGTCACCGTTGAAGGTCACGCCGGTATTACCGGTTTCAAGACGGCTTCCGGAAGCATTGTTCACAGTGCCGTTGAACACGGCATTTGCGGCAGTCACGCGGAAGACACCGGCATTGGTGATATTGCCGAGGTACGCACCGTTTCCGGGAGCGGCACTGGCGCCGGTCAGAGGTATGCCGTTATTGACATTGGTCGCGGCAAAAATCAGAGTTGCTCCGGCAGCAATGTTGTACTGCATATTATCGTAAGTCCAACTGGTGGAACCGTCTTCAGCAACAACTCTGTCCCCTTGAGTAAATTTATTCAAGGCAAGGGTTCCGCGGGAGACAGTGATCGTACCGCCGTTGATCAGGCGGTTGTCACCGTCCTGGACATAGGTATCTTCCTGTCCTTTATTAAAGGTAAAGGTGTTGCCCTGTTCTGTTGCCTCAAGGTCAAAATCAATTTTACCGGTTGAATGGTTGTAAACATTGAGTTTGACACTGATGTCGGTAACTTTCAAATCATTGTAGTTGTGCAGTTCAACGATGGTGATATTATTGTTTGAAAGGGTCAGACTTCCGTAGTTGTTGACCAGATCAAAAATTGAACCGATCGCAGAAGCATCAACGGACATGGTTCCGTTTTCCAGAATCGTAACATCTCCCGTCACATGGATCTGACCTTCAAAAGTCAGCGTTCCGGCATTGATGATATCACCGTTGAATTCAACGATATCAGTACTTGCCTTACCGAAAATCATCTGCGCACCGGCATTGATACTGATTGTCGGTGTCATGGCAGGATCAAAGGCGGAAAATTCAAAGATACCTGCGGCGACGTTGATTTCAGCATTATTGGCATACAAAGTACCGCCGACAAACACGCGGTCTCGTTCACCCGTTCCGGCATTGATGGTCTTGACACCGCTGCCGTTGATGACAAGGTCATGGTAACGTCCGCGGAAAACGGTCTGATCTCCGTCATAATTATAGGTAATAATACTGCGTCCGAGATAACTGTCAACCACGGCATTTCCGGAGGTTTCTCCGCTGAAATCAATCGTATGCAGCAAATTGTTTGTGATATCACCGCCCTCAATATTGACAGCAGTGGTGAGATTTACACCGTCGGCAAAAGTCACATCACTCACGTAATTAACACCTGCAATCGTCACATAACCGAGGTTCAAGGTTCCGATGGTTCCGGCATTTTCAACGAAGTTGAGAGAGTAACCGTTGGCTGTAACAGTGCCGATTCCGCCGATGGCATTATTGAAATTGATCCAAAGTCCGTCATCCGTTTTACTGCGGTTGGCAGTCAGACTGGTCAGATTGACACCACTTCCGCCAACCGGACGGAAAGTATTGTTAAAGTTGACATTGGCATCAGTTGCTGTGACCGTTTTCAATGCAACGATATTGACATCTTCGCCGAAAGTGACCTGATATCCGTCAAAAATCATCGCTCCGACATCCATATTACCGTAAGCAAAGGTCAGTTCACGGTCAGCATAACCATTGATATTTTCAACAGGAATATCAACTTTATCATCTGTTTTGGCAAGGAATGCATCCGTTCTCTGTGCGCCGATTGCTGTGATATTTCCGGTCACGTTACCGCGGAAATGCAAATTGGCATCCCGGGCGACGATTCCGGTAATATTTTTGACCGCCCCGGTCACTTCAACGGTAAAGTCATGCAGTTTGGTAAACTGAACAGGCGCAGCCGCTGCGACAGACAATGTACCATTGATCGTCACATCCTGGTCGATGGTAAAATCAAGCGCATCTGCATCAGTGGGACCGACATAGGGGATATCTCTTGCCGGAGCAGCTCCGATGGTCAAATTGCCGTAGGTTCCGCCGTAGAACACACGATTGTTTCCGCCGTCATTAACAGCAGAAGCAATGTAAGTTACGGTTCCTGAGGTTCCGTAAATCTGGGCATCACGTCCGGTCTGTTTCACAGTCTGACCGTAGAAAGTAACATCAAATCCCTCAGTATACAAAGTGGTACCGAGGATCATGGAGCCGGTGTACCACTCATTGACGCGCAGCTTATTCAGATATGCCATACTGGCTTCAGGTTCACCGGCAACTTCAACCAACGCTTCGGGATTGATACCGACGGAGATGCTTCCGGCAAGGATCTTATTCATGGAAGTACCGACTTCCAAAGTGTAATAATTACCGCCGAGGACATACTGCACACCGCTTTCGACATATTCGATTTCTGCAGTGGCAGGAGCGGAGGTATTGTTCAAGCCATGCAAAATGGTGCCGTCCCAGTCAACATCAATGGTCGTATTGATTCCGGCATAGGTTCCGGTCATTGTGATAACGCCGCTTCCGGCAATTTCAAATGTGCCGACAGATCTTCCGAGAAGCTCATTCTGCGTATTGGTGCGGGGCTTGAAGAACGCTTCATTAAGAGAAATATTATTGGTACCGAAATTGACGGTCAATTTGTCATAAGTACCAACATAAACGGTATTTTCCAAATCGACATAATTATTGATGACAAAATCATACTGCACACCGCCGCCGTCGGTCAGGTTGACAGTACCGTCACCAAGCGTATTGTTAACACCGTCATTGGTGATACGCAGATTACCTGTTCCGTTCAAAGCACCATCAAACGTGAATGTATCACCAATGGCATGCAGTTCATATTTTCCCTTGGCGTCAGCTCCAAATTCTTCACGGAAGCCATATCCAAGAGTCAATGTACTGGACTCGTCAATGGTAACATCTCCGGTAACAGTCGTTATAATTTCCCGTTTATGTCCTGAATCCCAATCTCTGCTACTGGTAAATGCAACATTCGTAACACCTCCGGTAACAGTCGTAAGAGATAATTCACCGCCGATATCAAAGTCATAGAAACCGTTAACATTGACAGAAAGAACCGGATGCCGCACAAGCTCAGGAGTGAATTCTGTCGCCTTATCTTCACTTAACACGGAAAAATCATTACCGACTTGAATTTCCTCTGCCCAAATATTAACCGTTCCACCGTAACTTGCGGTGTAATCCTCAGTGCTGACATAATTAACCGCCGTTGTCTTGAACGTAAAATTATTTGCAATAGTAACTGAACTTAATTCTTCAACAGCATAGGGATTTCTTTGGGCATTAATATTAACATTGGTACCATAAACTGTTAAATCGTGTCCGAAGTCGATATCTCCTTGAGCGTTGAGAGTTACAGTACTGCCGTGATGGCCATTGGCGTCACCAAAACGAACATCACCTCTAAAAATAATATTTCCAGTATCTGCGGATGTCGCCGTAGTGGAGATGGTAAGAGTATATGTTTCGGGATACCCATGAGTATCAATGAAGTTACTGGTAGAAAAACTGCCAGTAAACGTAACGTTGGCAGCCGTAATTGACAAATCACTTCCGGAAGTAACATTTCCGGTAAAGACTAAATTCATACCGTTGGCAACAATATCAATACCACCACTGAGTCCAAATCCTCCAACACCATCAGCAACAAGCTGATTGGCATTATAAGTCAACGCGCCATTTACCGCAACTCTAACTTCTCCGTCATTGATGACATTTCCTTCCAAAACAGTAATTTGGTCATCTCCGACAGAGGCAAGACTTTGAGCAATACACCATTCAAAAGTACCGGAACCCGCAACCCGGTCATAATCGTAATCACGGGTCACTGTCGGCGGAACACCTTCACCATTCGGAGTTTCCGTCACAGTCACGGTGATCGTCACCAACTGCCCGCGTTCGATAAGATTACCTTCATCATCGTGAATGTTGCCGTTGGAAATAAAGTGATACTGTCCTTTTTCCAGCGGTGTGGCACTTGTCGCCCAATCGGTGTAAGCAGCAGATCCGTCTTCAACCACCGTATAGTTGTTGAGGTTGAAGTTACCTCCTTCGATTACAATGTTTTCGGTATCGACGATGCCGTAACTGAATTCCAGATCCCAGCCGTTCACGACGCCGACTTTGTCAACGGAAGCAGCGACGTCTGCACCGGTCAATTCAGCGATGTTGGCAATCATGGCCTTGCCGTCTTCGCTGCCCGCAACGTTACAGCCGTAAATCATGATATCGCCGTCAGCAGTCAGGTGTTCGCCGATGGCTTTCCAGCTGGCGGGGTCTTCTGCAACCGCTTCAGCATCAACGATGGAGTCATTCAGCAAAAAGTATCCCGCATTACCGTGGCTCACAACGTGGATGGCATCATATTTCACACCATCCTGACTGTCAAGATACTCGTTAATCTGATCCATCGGGTTTTCACCCTGTTTCAGAATCAGGACATCGGTGTTTTCATCAAGCTGTTCCGCGATTTTGTCAGCATCTTTCACATAATCGCTGATGATAACCAATTCGCGTTCTTCAACTTCAGGCGTTTCAACTTCAGGCACCGCAAAAGCATCGGCAAAAGCAACAACTTCGTCGGATTCAACGTCAACATCGTCAACCTCAACTTCGATGTCATCAGCAACATCTTCGGGAGAAATATCGTCAAGGTCTTCAACTTCGATATCTTCAACAGCATCAGCAAGTTCTTCGGCAAGTTCGGTGCTGTCAATGATTTCGCTCTCTGCGCCTTTTCCGGCTTCAGCATTTTCTTCTGCTTCAGCTTCTGCTTCGGCACCCTTGTTCTCAACAACGTCTTCAGGAGGCGCAATCACCTCAGAAGATTTTTCATCATCCGCATCATCTGCCTGCGCTTCGGCTTCAGCACCCTGAGCCGCAGCCGCAGCAGCAGCCGCATCCACGATTTCCGCAGCTCCCGCAGCGTCAAACAGGACGCGCTCTTCCAGCTTCTGAATCGCAATTCTTTGCTTTCTCAACATTTTTTTCGCCATGGTCTTTTCCTCCCCGTTTAATGGGATTTTCTATATGTTAACTTTTTGATAATAAACTTTTTATCTCTTACCGCAGCAGGTTTGGCAAAACACGGTAAAAAAACAGGAACAAACCCCGGGAGTGATACCTTTACCACAACCGGAGTCTGTTCCTGTGTTTTTCTCAATTTTGCTCATATTCCCACACCAAACTTTTTCACAGCCTGAAACGGCAGGTCGCACGCACAACGCTCACGCGCGTATAAAAAAACTTTACCGCGCAGCGCACACAACGCTCCACAGAACGCACAGCGCATTTGACAGCACATTCAAACATACCGGCAATCCACAAAATCCTGCCGATACAAAGCCGCTGGGCAGGGACGGAAAAACACGGTCCATGCGCAGACACACCGATCCCGGGCAGAGAAACTGTCCAGTCCGGTGAATGGCTCATGTATGTATAACCGTATTTTTCCATAAAATTATCCCTGTGTCACGAGAACAAAAAACTGCTTACTTGGTCTGTCCGGCAGCTTCGTTCTTCTGCAGAATGCCGGCTTCGAGCAGTTTGTCGATCAGCTGCTGCATGCTGTTGAAAGCACCGAGGAAGCCCTGGGGAGGCATGACGATGCGGATGTTGCCTTCAGCGGTCGGGGCAGCGCCGTCTTCGCCCGGCTGCAGGGTGACGTAATCAAAGCGGACCATTCCGCCGACGAAATGGATCTGACCGATACCATCTGCGTAAATTTCTTTCTTGCTCATGATATTTTCCTTTCTTTTTATATCATCTTTGAGATGCTTTTTCTTTTGAAAAAAACACGTTGTGACACCTCAACTCTACTACTATACAGCATGTTTTCCTCTTTTGCAAATATTTTTTCTGCTTTTTTTTATATTATAGAGAATTTTTGCTCAAAATCAACAGAAAATCACCCTGTAAAGTTCAAAAAAAAGAACTGTTGCAAATATTACGTTTCACAACAGTTCCCTTTTGATTTTTTTGTTATTACCTGATGTGATTATAAGTTGCCAGCAGTTTCAATGCCGAAGCAGAGGCAAATCCGCAGTTGATCCAGTCGGTTTCAACCGCACGGTTGGGGTCGCACCAGGTGGGGATACGTCCGTCGGGTGTCTGCACCCGCGTCAGAGCATCCCCCAGCGCGCGCGCCTTCGCCAAATCAAGCGGATTCTTTTCAAGATCGTACATGAAAAGATAATAACGGATCATCTTCGCAAGTGAGGCATCCACCGGCACAAAACAGCGGTACTGCTCAAGAACCGTCGGCGTGAACCAGTTGTAATTGCCCCAGAGTTTCGTCTTTGTCGCCGACAGCGGACGGAAGCCGGGAATGTGATATTTATACATCCAGCCGGGTTGCTCCCAGACCACAAACTGATCCTCTGAAAAACGCTGGAGTTCACGCGCATAACGCCGCACATCCGGATCATCAGGATAACGTTTCGCCAGATACATTACCGCATCTGTGCCGTTGTGTTTGGTCAGGTTCTGATAGGGTTTCTGCATCAATTCCACATCTTCAAACTGCCCCTCCCAGTTAAAGGTGCGGAGCATGTTTTTGAGGAAGGGAACACCCTTTTCGGCGGCTTTACTGAATCTTTTGTCGCCCGTGACTTCAGTCAGGCGTTCCAGATAGGACATGATTGAAGTCGGTACGGCGCAGTTATCTCCGACATTGGAACCGTCTTTGATTGAAAGTGCCAGGTGCCAGGTGCCGTTGGGCAGCTGCAAACGCAAATACTGTTCTCCGATACGCACAGCGTAATCAAGATACTGTTTGTCCCCCGTTGCCTTATAAAGTCTGAGCATCGCGGAACCGACATTTTGCGGATAAAGCATCATAATCGTACTGACGCCCGCTCCTGCCTTGCCGGGACTGTTTTCATAAGTCAGCGGCAGGTACTCCAGTTTCTTGCCCGCAGGAACGGCATTTTTCATCAGATGTGCGGCGGAACCCCGCGCGATTTTAAGTGCCGTTTCCCTGTCGGCAGGAATCATCTCAGCATGATTGACCATGCCGCTGATGATCGCCGCGTGCATCTTGCTCGGATAACAGAAAAGAGAATAGTTGTAATCGGGTTTTCCCTTTGCCATATCCTGTATGTACTTGAACTTGAAAAAGTAGGCATAAGCCATCTGCGCACTCTGCGTATAGGAGCGTGCCGCAGGCGGATAACAGCCGTTGAAGTGCGCGTTGCGGTAAAAACTTCTGTTTCCTGCAACGCCGATCTTTTTACCGGACTCATCCAGCGCATCAACGGTCAGAAATACCGGTCCGACAGGCAGCTGCGCCCAGACGGGGGTCAATGCCGCACGCGGATTGTCTGCCAGAAAACAATATTTTTTCTCAAAGCGGTCCTTCGCCGTGAAAAGATAATTTTTCGCGCCCGGAACGGTCTTGAAATCAAAGACCGGAGCGTACATGAACGCCAGAGAATAGGTGTTCCAGAACGCCTGTCCGTTGACGCCCCCGGGACGGACCGGAATCAGAGTGTCGGCAAGTGCCGCCTGCGCTAAATCTGCTTTGCTCATCATGTTTCCACCTGATACTGCAACTGTTGAAAGAACCGCCGCACACAGGGCGGTTCCGGTTAAAAATTTTCCCGCTTTCATTTAATCGTCCGTGTCGTAACGTTTTTAAGATTTAATTTTGTATTGAGCGTATTGATGATTTCAGGCATGAATCCCCGCGCCCAGACCGTCGGCTTTTCAACCTTTTCGCGGTTGTGACGGCAATGGTTGTCTTTAAGGGTGATATCAATGTTTTCAAGCGTGATATCAGACACGTTGTTTCCGCCGAAAAACGCGGCATCGACGGCGTATATTTTCATGTTTCTGAAAACGATATTGCGTATGAAGCCCGTATAAAGTTTTTCGTGTTCGGGCAGAACAACTCCGCTCCACATGAAAAACGGACGTCCGACAGTATCCATCGTCACATTTTCAAACACCATATTTTCAATCCGCGTACCGGCAAACTGCTGTTTTTCAGGCACGACGGAGACAAAGTTGAATCCGTTGCGGGAGTTGACGATTCTGATGTTCTTAAAAACGATATCACGGATGGGCGCATCCCCCTCGTAACCGGTGCGGACGGCGCAGGTCGAACTGCTCAAACGGCAGTTTTCAACGGTGATACGTTCACACGCTTTGACTTTTCCCAGCAATCCGGAATCGCTCTTTATTGCAATGGTATCGTCTCCGGCATCCAGATCGCAGTTGCGGATGACCACATCTGCGGAGCAGTCGATATCCAGCACGTCGGTATTGGGTCCGAAACGGTGATTGCGGACGATCACAGTATCAATCAGCAGCTTATCGCAGCCGAGCGCCCACACGGTGTAGGCAGGGGAATTGACAATTTGAAGATTCTTCAACACCACATTGCGGCAGCTGTGAAGCAATACGGGTACAGGACGCTCTTTCTGCGGACGGTAAACTTTCCAGCCATCGGTGAGCAAATCATAAATATCACCGCTTCTTTCGCCGTCATAGTCCCAGAAAAGATGTCCGGAACCGTCAATCGTGCCGGGTCCCTCAATGGTCACATCTTCAAGGTCGTATCCGAAAAGAAATGCCCGGTTCAATCCATAAGCACGTTTCTGCAGGTGCTTCCAGCTGACGTAATCGTTGATGTTTCCTGTTCCGATCAGAGTTGCTCCAGCGGCAAGGCGCAAAGTCATGCGGCTTTTGAGTTTAAGTCCGCCGCAGCGGTACTGTCCCGGCGGAATAATGAGCGTTCCCCTTTCAGGAAGCGCATCAATCGCTTTCTGGATGATTGCCGTATCGTTGGCGACACCGTTGCCTTTTGCACCTGAAAGAGTCACGATTTCAGCAGAAGCAAGAACAGGGGCGGCAAGAAGTGCCGCCCACACGGGAAAAGAGTTGTTCATAAAAAACTATGCCTCCTGATTTTCTTCGATCCATTCCATATAGCGGTTGAAAAGATTTCCCGCCTGGGGCCAGAAGGAGTTGGGACTCATGAAGTGAGAAAATTCAAACGTGATGGCGCGTTCAATTCCCGCCGCCTGCGCCGCACGGAGTTTCAGGCGCATTTTTTCCCATTTGATCGGCGGAAAGCGGAAGGGCATATCACGGTCGAAACTTTCGCAGTTCGTCCACAGTTCAATGCCGTGTTTGTCGGCAAGACGTTTGTTGATTTTGAGAGCTTCGGGCAGTTCGTCAAAGGTAACGTGTCCGTCCTGGAACGCAATGGTATCCACACAGCCGGAGATGATACCCATGATTTTATCCCAGTCGCGCTCGTGTCCTGAAAAATCCAAATCGTGCGCATTGGGATCGTTGGGCAGCCAGCATTTTCTGCCAATCATTCCCGGGCTGATGAGTGTCGGAAGTCCGCCGGAAATCTCTTTCACATATTTGCTGTAACGGACAAATTCTTCAATGATCTGCATATTTTCAGCCGTTCCGACCTCTTTGGAAAGATACCAGCCCTTGAACGCCTTGCGGTGTCCGTAACGCTCCCAGACTTCATCCAGCAGGCGGCGCTCGGTATCCCAGGTCTTTGAGAAATCCACATCGCCGTAATCGCCGTTTCTGCGCAGGGCGTAGGTGCCGAAGTAGTACTTCATACCGTACTTTTCAGCAAGGGTGAGAAACATATCCACCAGATCCACGGGCGGCTCGTAGCAGTTGAGTTCATTCATCAGAATAGGGGACGGGTAGGTGATGAACTGGCGCAGTCCGGAACGGATCATGACCACAGTATCAATACCCATTTGTTTCATTGAGGCAAAGTCTCTGTCCCACTCTTTGAATCCCCAGTTCTGGTGGGGGATATCTGAACTGATTTCATCCAGAAATGTTGCTTTGATCTGAATCATTTTTTATTTTCCTTATGATTGATTTTTATTTGCTGCCGGTAAAGGCGTAAATGGTTCCGTCAGCGGCTGAAGTGATGACCGCATTTCCTGAAACGGCACTTGAAGAATAAACCGTTGCGCCCAGTTCTTTTGAGAACAGGACTTTTCCTGTTGCGCCGTCAAGCACATAGAGTATTCCGTCGCCGCCGCCGAAAATCACTTTGCCGTCAGCGTAAGCAGGCGAAGCGTGGACCGCCGCCATCGGGTACCAGGCATAGGGAACACTGGTCACCATCTCTTTTTTCGGAGTGAAATTCCACACCGGCGCAAGCGTTTTCGCATCGTAAGCAAAGAGTCCCCGGGCAGAGCCGAAAAAGACTTTGCCTCCGGCAACCAGCGGCAGGGAATAAGTTTCCATCGTGGGACGTTTGAGTCCGTTCTTATGCTGAACCAGACATTTTCCGCTTGCGGGGTCAAGAATTCTTACGCCGGTACGGACTTTCTGATAGAGTTTGCCGTCAGCGTAAGCCGGACCGGAGTCAAGAAAGGTGTAAACGCCGTTCTCTCTGCCCGTTGTCCACAGACGTTTGCCGGATTTCAAATCATGGGCATAAACGCCGTAACGCCAGTTTTCACTTGAAAAGATTTTTCCGTCTGCAATGACTGCGCCCGCATGACAGGGGGAACCGAAACTTTTTTTATCATCTTCACGCAGGATTTTTCCCGTTAGGATCAAGTTCAACCAGATGATCTCCGCCCGCAAACAGGCGGTTTTCATACCAAGTGACAGGTCCGTAAAGACCGTCTGAACGATTGGCGTAATACGGAATAGAAGTTTTCCACAAAATTTTTCCGTTATTGACATCAAGGGCAAAGACAGTGCCATCCACACCGGAAGCGTAAACGCGTTTGCCATCAACGGCGGGCGTGTGTTTGATTGAAACGCCGACGACCGTCTTCCACAGCAGTTTGCCGGTTTTGACGTCCAGTGCAAGCACACAGGCGTTTTTTGCCATGGCATCGTCAAGTGTGGCAGCAAAGACTTTTCCCTTGCTGATGATGGGTGAAGATGCCCAGATATATCCGGGAGCTTTGAATTTCCAGCGCAGTTTCAAAGGCATTTTAAGACGTGTATCAGCAATACCGTTTCTGTCGGCAGAACGGCGGAACTGCGCCCAATCGGCACCGGTTTTCACAGGTTCCGCACTCTTGTCAACGGCGGCTTTTGAAGTCCAGACGACCGGATTGATGATTTCAAAAGAGATTTTGCCGTTTTCCCAGACACCGCGGAGAAATCCGCGCGGCGCATGGTCAACAGCCGCCATCTGCGGCGGTGCGCCCTCGGTGGTGATGATACCGTTGATCAGACGGGTCTGCGCGGCGTGCGTGTGTCCGGAAACTGTCGCAACAACATTGTTTTTGGGGTCAAGCACCATCTTGGCAATGACATCATTGAAACGCATGGGGTGATGACGGAAAATAACTTTGGGTCCGGGATTGAGGGCAAAATCTTTTTTCAGCCATTCGATCTGACGTTTGCCCAGCTGCGGAGAGGGGGCGGCATCCACCCCGCCCAGATAACCGACAACGATACAGTGCAGTCCGGCAACGTTGAAGGAGTAATACACCGGTCCGAAATGTTTTTCAAAACGGGTCTCTCCACCTGCGGGATCTTTGTAAAAATCGTGGTTGCCGATGGCATAATGAACCGGCATTTCCGCACGGGTCATGCTGTCAAGATGACCTTTCTGATTGCCGATGTCTCCGCAATGAACAAGAAAGTCGCCCGGAACCTTCTTTGCAGCAGAAATCACCTGACCGATAAAGGGATCTGCCGCACCGCATTCGGAATCATTGACAGAATAAAAAACCGCTTTTTTGCGCGGCGCATGCAGTTTGACGGCAAAGTTCACCTTATCCGCAAGAACGGCATAGTGTTTGCCGACAAAAACACCGTTATCCGGCTTGACGGCAAAGAGAAATTTTCCCGTAGCCTTGTCAATCGTGTAAACGCCGGAAGCATCGGTTTTGACGATATTGAGTCCGTCTGAAACCTGAACGCCCGCGATACCTTTTTCTCCGGCATCCAATTTACCGTTGCCGTTGGCATCGTCAAAGACTTTGCCCGAAACTTTAACGGGATTGAATACTTTGTTGATATTTTCGGCGGCTTTATCGGCGGCTTTTTTCTCTTTTTCGCCCGTCAGATCAACCAGTTTGGCACGGCGGAATTCCACCCAGCCGTCGGCATCGGCGATCTCACAGCAAAGATACGCCTCTTTTGTATTGGGAGCCTTGAACTTGATGACAACTTTCTGCCAGTCAAAAGTTCCCAGAGCGTGTTTCCACATACCGTGCTGACTGCCGCGATAGATGATTTTTCCCAACGCGTTGAAGGTCACGCCGCCGCCGAAAAGACTCTTTGACGGACGGCGGGTGATGTTGTTTCCGCGCATTTCAAAAGACAGTTCGTATCTGTGGAACGGTTGAAGCGGCACGTCGAAAGTAACATAACAACTTCTCACCTTGGGCAGAGAATAGATTTTGACCATCTTTTCTTCACCCTCTTTTGTGAACTCATACTTTCCCTGACGGACACGGTATTTGTGCAAGTCGATATCCAGCGCAGAAAGTGCGGCGGCACAGACAAACAACAGAGCAATAACAATACGTTTCATTTTCATTCTTTATTTTTTACTTGACGATCTCATAGCTGACGGTAAAGGTTTTCTTTGCCTTGTAAGGAAGAGTATACGCTTTTCCGCCGGGTTCGACGGTGTACAAATTGGCGGCGTTATCCCAGCAGAAGAAGTTGGTAAAATAACTGTCGCCGTGGAAAAGCATCTCTTCTTTCATGCTGCCGTCTGCGGTGCATACCGAAATTGCTTTGCCGTTTGTCGCAACACGGTTGTGGAAGGCTGAAACCTTTTTGCCGTTGACCCGGACAACTTCAGAAAGCACCTTGCTTCCGGCAAATCTGCCGCCGACTTTCGGAATGTTGCGGACTCTGGAAAGAAGTTTCATCGTCGTTTTGCGGGGACTTGCATTTTCAACTTCAAAAACAGCTTTCAGAACTTTGCCGCCGTTTTCAATACTGTAACGTTTGCGGATAATAAGTCCCTCATTGGGATCGGCATCGGGATTGGCGTCATCCGGCGCGGGAACTTTGTATTCAAAGCATCCGGGCGCTGTGATTTTGTAGGCAACTGTCTTTTCAGACATGGCGGGATAAGCGATAAAGTCACCCAGATAACCGCGGTCCTTGTGATAGAGGTAATCCGAACCGCCTGCGACCTGAAGTCCGATGACGTTACCGTTGTTGTCGGGGTCAATGTAAGCAGAGAGTTTTCCGCCTGAAATCTTGGACAGAACCATATTTTCAGGACGCAGGATACCGTAATTGCCGATGGGTTTGTCACTCTTGAAATTGGCAAGTTCATTGTCATAAGAGGGCAATACAGGCAGTTTATACGGTTTCTTTGCAAATTCAATCAGCACCACGCTGCCGGCAGGCACTTTCACTCTTGCGGATTTACCCAGAGCGCGATTGCTGTTGAGTTCCCGGGCATACATACCTTGGGGTATGTTGATTTTCACAATCATCGCATTGCGCGGGTGATAGTTGAAAAGCGTGTAAAGCAGTTTTCCCTTATATTCGTGAACGGTGCTTCTTGTGGTCGGACGGAAGTCGGGAGATTCCACCGTGATTTTATTTCCGTTATCCGTAAAGTTGTAGCGGGCGGAGTTGAGAACTGTGTGGGTAACAGTTCCGTTTTTCAGGCGCTTGCCGAACATGTAGAAATCTTCTCCTTTGGCGGCAAGGTCGGCACCCTCGGCAATGGAAACAAGGTAACGTCCGTCAAAGTGGTCGCTCGGATAAAATCCCTGTCCGATACCGCCGTTGGCGGCACAGGCAAGAATGACCGTTTTGACGCCGTTTGGGGTGTAGCGGATATAGTAACGCTCCATATCCTCAGTCGGGTCGATCAGCGGCATGTGCGGCGCACTTTTGAGTTCACGGATGTTGAGTTCCATAGAGTCAAAGTACTGTACACCCTCAAAATAGGGCATATTCTGATAGAGATCCACGCCGTCTTTGTCAAACATACGCGGATCGACACCGCACCACTCGGCAAGCGGACTTGAACCCACATGCAGAGGATCGGTACACATTACTGCCAACGCTCCGGGGAAGTGTTTTTTGACCATGTTGAAGAAACGGCGCGCCACGTCGGCATGCTGTTTCAAGCGGAATTCAAACCATGCCTTGCGGTGATTGGCAAGAATTTCCTTTTTCGTCTTGACGGGATTGGAGAACTTTGCACGGCAGACCTGACAGAAACAGTGTCCCATGGCGCCCGGTTCAAAGTCGTATTCAATAAAATGCGGTTTGAATCCGTTGAGATAACCGCGGATACCCTCGACCGCAAAACGGTTCCAGATGATACCGCCCTTATCTTCAATGATTTCTTCAGGACAAAGCACACCGTCGGGTTCGCGGCTGTTGCGGGGCTCCATCAGGCGGTAGTTGTGGGGGAGCTTATTCTTTTTGAGCCAACCGGCAAGATTGTAGCGGGGGGTGCTGCCCCAGGTACTCATGGCAACGCCGATGGTGTAGCCTTTTTCAATCTTGTCACGCTGTGCCTGCGGCAGAGTTTTCCAGGCGATATGCCAGAGTTTCGTCCAGGGTTTGACGTCCAGTTTGTGCCAGTAGCGGTCATAGGCGTCTGCCATTTCGGGCATACCGCCGTAGAAGTTCATCGGGTAATCCACATACAGGTGGAATTTTTTCAACGCTTTTTCAGGATAAACGACATTTCCGGCATCTTTGAGTTCAACTTTTTTGAATTCGCCCTTGAAATTACCGTCAGTCAGACGCCAGTAAGCGGTTCCACCGGCTTTTTTGCTTGCAAGATAAACGCGGTAATCATTGCGCCAGGCTTTGAACATCCGGACAGTCGGCGCACCGATTTTAAGAGAGTATTTATTGTATTTTTTTCCGTTGCGGGTAATGGCTTTCACAACGGGTTTATCATGGACATATTTCCAGATTTTCTGTCCGGGATTGGCGGGCCACAGGTGACTGGCACCGAGACACTCAACGCCTTCGGGAAGATCAAGTTCCAGCACCGGAGCCTTGGGTTTGCGCGTACCGTCAAGCGTGAACACCCAGACGGCGGGCATATTGCGGGCGATGTAATAAACGCCTTTCTGATAATCCACTGGGAAAAGCGCGGCTTTAAGCTGAGGAGAAGTTTTTTTCTTTGCCGATGCTGCTTCACTCAAAGAGATATCAGAAAACTCAGAACTGCCTGTTGCATCGGCAATTTCAAGAGTCAGATAAACCTTTTTTTCTTTTTTGGTTTTAAAAGGCACTTCCACTTTTGTCCAGCCGAAAGTGCCGAGGCGGTGTTTCCACAATCCCAAATCGCTGCCGCGGTAGATGATACTGCCGCCGGGACGGGAGAAGGATATACCCGCACCCTTCAAACTTTTTCCGGCAAGCGGCTTGAGGTTTTCGCCTTTGAAATAGAACTTCAGGACATAACTTTTCTTGGGTTCAACATTGATAACAAAGCGGCGGTATGATTCTTTTTTGCCCGGCGCAACTGTCAGGCGGAGGATATTTTTCCCCTCAACCGTCAAATCCTGAACCTGTCCCCCGTTGGCATAATACCTGCGGATGTCAATGTCAGCACCGGATACGGCACAGCATGTCATCAGCAACAATAGCAGATAACTTTTTTTCATTTGTCTCCTTTTTATGTTTTATACAAATTTCAACTTGAATTTTTCCTCAACGGCATCAAAGGTAGGCATTGTAAGGGGCGGAAGCATCATACACACCGACATTGGAGGAAAGATTTTTGTTCTTTGCCTCACTCTTATCCAGAAGAGAACCGTTGACATGCAAACTTGCACGTCCGATATTGTAGTCGATTTTAAGCGGTTTGACGTGCATATCCGTGAAAGAAACATTTGAAAGTTTGCCCGAATGGAAACGCAAAGCAAAACGGATCTCATCCGCCGTGGTATGAGCATCTTCAACCCAGAGGAAACGTCCCGCAGGACGGGTCAGACGGGTCTGTTTGATATAGTTAAGGTGGGGATTCCACGCAATATTTGCCCAGATGTTATACTGGTTGTAGGTGGAGCCGTAATAATCCGGCCAGTCATCGGGAGTCAGAGGACAGTCAGTAATCGTTCCGGCACAGGCGTGTCCGGAACCTTTGGGCGAGTGTTTATTGATATATTTCATCTTGAATGTACCGCGCCAGGCATTCCACCATTCGTATTCGGTGGTGACACCGCTGCCCACATAGGGCATATTTGATGCCATATAGAATCCGTCATTATCCTCAACGTACTGCTGCTGAAGACTGCAAAGGATTTTCATATTATTGGTACAGGTCGCCGCTTTACCCGCATCACGCGCTTTGGCAAGCGCCGGCATCAGCATCGCCGCAAGAATGGCGATGATGGCAATCACAACGAGAAGTTCAATCAGGGTAAAGCATGACTGCTTTACCCGCCCATGGGCGGAATCACTCTGTTTCCGGTTCAGATTTTCCATTTCCCCCTGCCACACAAAACTTTTCATCTTTTGATCTCCTTTTTTTAACGGATAGCGTTTAAAGACATGCAACTGCCGCATTCAACGATTTTTGCCGGAAAATCATACAGTTTCTGTTTCAACTGTTTTCCGCAGCTTTGCTGGGCAAAAAGCAATTCAACCGCTTTATTTGCCATATCTTCGATCGGCTGGACAATGCTTGAAAAATGCGGATTGGTATAACTGTTGATATCAAAGCCGATAATGGAACACTCCTGCGGGATTTTAACGCCTTTGAGCATGAGCGCCTGCCATGCACCGTAGGCAAAAGCCACACCGGGACAAATCAGCGCCGTCGGGTGATCTTCACTTTCCCACATCCGGAAGACCGCATCGACCGCTGAATCATAAACGTTGTCATAATTGCCGTCCAGCATAAAATAACGGTCATTCAACTCCCGGCCTCTGACGGATTCCAGAAACTCCCGGTTGCGGCGCAGCAGGTTTTCGTGATCGTTGCCGATGTAACCGATTTTACGGTGTCCCAGACGATAAAGATACTCCACGGCACTGGAAACAGCACCGTCTGCCAGACGCACATGAAAACGGTTTTCAGGAACACTGCATGAACGCTCCATGTTGATAAAAACCATGGGGATATGGTCAAATTCACTTTCAAGGAGCAGTTTTTCACTTTCAGAGGGCAGAACCAACAGTCCGTCGCACTGTGTCCGGTTGATTTCAGCGAGGATTTTTTCGGTGGTCGGATTCTTGATACGCAACAGAACCAGTTCCGCAGAACCGCTGGCACTTGCGGCATTTTCAAGCACCGTGAGCATACGCATGGGATAAAGGTCGTTCAAATTCCAGGCACTCCCCAGCACCACACCGAAGCGGAACCAGCGTTCAGGTTTACGGTAAGTTACAAACGTTCCCTTACCCTGACACTGTGAAATCAACCCCATATCCGCCAGAATTTTAAGGCTTTTACGCAGCGTTCTGTTATTGATGCCCAGCTGCTCAGATAAATCCGCCTCTGACGGCAGACGGCTGCCTGAAGCAAGCTCACCCGAAACGATCAGAATCCGCAACTCTTCCGCCAGACGCCGGTAGATCGGCAGCGCCGGATTTTCAGATTCGATATTGTTTTTTAATGTCTTGATCATAATTCAAATCCTGTATTATGATGTATAGTGTACATCAAGATACATGACTTTGCAAGTGGTTTTTGCAAAATTTTTCTGTTTTTTTTGAAATTCAGCAATCCTCCCCGGTATCCGCATTGATATTTTCTGCGGATAAAGCTATATTATGTATCAACATTATGTATCAACAAAAAAGGGGGATTTTATGGTTCTTATTGCACAATATTTCAGTCATTTTCAGCAGGTTTTCTGCGCCATGGCGCCGTGGCTGCTTGCCGGTTATTTTCTCGCCGGAGTCATCGCATTTTTTCTCAGAGTCGAAACAGTCAAAAAACATTTGGGCGGCAAAGGTTTTCTCCCCGTTCTCAAAGCGGTTTTGATCGGCGTTCCCCTGCCCGTCTGCTCCTGCGGCGTGATTCCGATTGCAACCGCCCTGCGCAACGAAGGCGCAGGCAAAGGCGCAACGGGGGCATTTTTTATTTCAACCCCGCAGACAGGCATTGACAGTATCATCGTCACCGCCAGCATGATGGGACTGCCTTTTGCCGTCATCCGTCCTGTTGTCGCTCTGCTTTCGGGATTATCCGGCGGACTTCTGATTTCAAAATTCTGCTCTTCCTCTCCCGCAAGTGCGGCTGTTGAAAAAAAAGGACACTGCTGCTGTTGCTCCGGCAGTTCCGGCAATGAAAAAAGTTGGAAAAATGCACCGGCATTCATCCTCTCCTACGGTTTTTTACGCATGATGAAAAGCACGGCGCCCTCTCTGCTTCAGGGCATGGCAGTTGCCGCACTCATCCAGCAGATACTCCCCGCCGATTTCGGACAGGCGTATCTCAAAAGCAACACCTTTCTTGAATTTGCCGCCGTACTGCTGCTTTCTGTGCCGCTTTACGTCTGTTCCAGTGCCTCAGTTCCCGTTGCGGTAACACTTCTGCTCAAGGGATTTTCCCCCGGCGCCGCGCTGCTCTTTCTGATTGCCGGACCGGGTATCCACAGCGTTTCCATAACTTCCATGCGGCAGATCATCGGAACAAAAGCCGCTGCCATTGCCGTCGGCGCCGTCGCATTCTGGGCGATCGTCTCCGGGGTCCTTGTCAATCTGACCGGCGTCTCTGTTTCAGCAGTACAGATAAACAATGCCGTCAACTCGTCCTCTGCAATGAAAACCGTCTGCGGGATCATTCTCTTTCTGCTGGTTCTGCGCGCGCTCATTGCCCGCTGGTGGGAAAAATACAACCGCTGACAAAAAGGATACAAGACCATGGTTGAAAAAAATTACGATTTCCGCGCAAGGCATTGGCAGTATCACCGTCCCGGTCTGCGGAATCCGGAACGCCTGCCGCAAAACAACGAGATATTCCTTGATGACTCCTGGACGCTCGGATGTGATGAAAATGCTCCGGAAAATACGCTCCGCGCGCTCAAGGATTTTCAGGATTATCTGTTGACAAGTTTGAATCTTTCTCTGCGTTTGACCCGTACCCGGAAAGAGAAAACGTTGTGGTTTCAGCGTGACAACGCTCTTGACAAAGGCTTTGTGATCACAGCACAGAAAGACGGTATCACCGTTTCCACCGCGCCGCGTTTTGACTTTCCTGCCATGGTTTATCTTGAAAATGTCATGAGTCTTGAGGGAGCACCCGTTATTCCTGAGGGGAAAACCTGCCGCAAACCGCTTTACACATCACGGCAGGTTCACTCCGGCAGCGGCATTGACGCCTATTCCGACAGCGAACTTGCGGCAACCATCCACGCCGGATACGATGTCGTTGCCCTCTTCATGACCGGCATCGACCGGACGCCCGGCGGATACTGCAACGTCAATGATTTGATTCAGCGCGCGGCAAAATACGATATCCGTGTGATGATTTTCAATTACGTCCAGACCTTTGTCCACCCCGACGAACCCGGCGCGCAGGAAAAATTTGACTCGGCTTACGGCGAATTTTTCAAGCGTTATCCCGGCATTATGGGGTTGTTCCTCTGCGGAGAATCTCTTGAATTTCCAAGTAAAGACCCCGCCACAACAGGCAAACCCCGCAGTCTTGCAGACAATCACGGTATTCCCGATATCAAACCCAGTCCCGGGTGGTATCCCTGTTATGACTACCCCGCCTATTTGGCCTGCATTGAAAAGGCAGTTCACAAGTATGCGCCCCATGTGGAAATTTATTTTGAAACCTACAACTGGGGATATGCCCCCCTTGATGTCCGTGAAAAATTCATCAAAAACGTTCCACCGGGGATCATCGTCAGTGTCACCTATGAGATTTTTGCGCAGAAAACTCTTGAGGGACTGCGGACGCCCGTTATGGATTACACCGTTTCAACCGATGGTCCGGGATATTATTTTACCAGTGAATGTGAAGCTGCCGCCAAATACAACGTGCCATTGCAGGGCAACGTCAACACTGCCGGTATCGGCTGGGATTTCGGAACAGTTCCCTATGTTCCCGTGCCTTACCGCTGGCTGAAACGCAACCTTGATTTGCGGAAAGCGCGCAAAGACTGGAATCTGAACAGTCATTACGCCACGCACCACTACGGCTGGTGGAACAGCGTTGCCGCCGATCTGGGCAAATGGAGTTCATGGGAAGATTTTGAACCGGATTACGATCTGCTCCTTGAAAAAATCGCCGTCCGGGACTACGGCAAAACGGCGGCACCTGATATTCTCAAAGCGTGGAAAATCTGGGGAGAAGCAATGGAACACTACACTGCCTCCAACGAAGACCAGTACGGGCCCTGGCGCGTAGGTCCGGCTTATCCTTTCATCTTTCACCCCAATATCACCCGCACGATGGAAAGAAGGGAAATCACTTTTCCGACTGCGCCGCATGCGCATTTCGGTTCAGGGATCATCCGCACATTTTATCAGCCCTGCGAAAACGAAAATCAGTCTCCGGGATTTCTGCGTTACCCCGCCGAGATCCGCTCCCTTGAAAAAATGCTCAAACTGTGGAATGAGGGACTTCAATATGCCCGGAGCGGCGCCGACTCCGATAACGGCAAACGCCTGATTGCCCTCGGTGAGTTTATCCGCAACTCCATCATCACCACGTTGAACATCAAGCACTGGTGGAAACTGAATACCGCCATGGTCAATGCATCCGGCGCGCAAGAGGCTCTTGTTCTTCTGGAAAAAATTGAAAACATCGCCATTGAAGAAATACAAAATGCCCGCAATACCATCCCCGTTGTGGAAACCGATTCCCGTCTGGGCTGGGAGCCGAGCATGGAATATGTCTGCGACAAATGGCACCTTGAATGGAAAATACGTCAGGTTGAAAGCGCCCTGCGTGAAATTTCAGCCTATCGCAATATGCTCAAATTTTCAATTCCCAACCAATAGCCTGTAACTTAAGAGGAATAAAAAAATGTCTGTTAAAACTCTTTTACCGGATCTTATTTCAGAAGAACCCCGTCAGGGCGGTACGCTTTACAAGTTTGCCCTTGCCGGAACCACCGCCTGGATTGTTGAACCCGATGAACCCCTCGCTGAAAAAAAATGGTTCTGGGTTCCTGAGTGGCCCAACGCCTTTCTGCACCGCAACGGGGTCAATGAATTGCTGGAACTGGGGTATTACATGATTCATATCCACGTCCTCGGTATGTGCGGCAATCCTGAAGCGGTGGAAATCATGAAAAAGATGTATGATTTCATCCGTACGCTCGGTTTTGCCCGCAAAGGGGCGTTGATCGGCATGAGTCTGGGCGGACTGTATTCTTTCCGTTATGCGGCAACTTATCCTGAAACTGTCGCCTGTATCTACGCCGATGCGCCCGCCTGTGATCTGGGTTACCGTGTGCGTATCAGCCGCGCCGATGCCGTTGAAATCAGTCAGGCTTACGGAGAGGGAGACAATGTGCAGGCAATGTTTAATCATCCGCTTTCTCCTGTCAACAACTTTCAGCCGATGATCGATGCCGGAATCCCCCTGCTCCTGCTGCTGGGACTCAATGACGATATTCTCCCTGTGGAAAGCAACGGCGGACTGCTCGCTGAACGCTGGAAAGAAGCCGGCGGAAAAATCGAAGTCATCTCCCGTCCCTCCTGGGGACATCACCCGCACGGACTGGATAATCCGCTGGGTAAAATCGTCCGTTTTATCTTACAGCACACACTCAATAAAGATTGAACAACTTCGGCAACGTACCGGAAAAACAACGCGCAGATTTTATTCAGCCTTGCAGAATGAAAGAATTTTTTCAGCGTTCCGGCAGAATATTTTTTCGATCTCCGCCGTTTTTCCCCAATGATGTCCTTTTCCGAAACGGCGGAAGAATTTTTGCCAGAAATCCGCACTGGAAAAAACGTCATCATGTATTTCCGGACGGCCGATGCGGGAGTCCACACCGAAAAGTATCTTATCCGTAAAGGGACGTCCATCGGAAAGACAACGGTCAAGATTATCCAGCAACCAGCGGGCAATCGCTTCGCTGTTGCCTTCGGACATATCAAAATAGATATTTTTACAGTTGATGATATTGGTCGTTTCTTCCATCCAGGGGTAGCCCAGGTGCGCTCCGATAAGAGGCAGTTCCGGGAAACAATGAGCTATCGTTCCCAGCATGGAAGGTTTCATTGTATTCTGTCCGAACGACCTTCCCGGTCCGGCGTACTCACGGCTGACTGCAAGACCGCCGGTGTGAAATACGATCGGCATCCGGTATTTTGCCGCCCTTTCGTAGAATGGGAAATAACTGTAATCATCATAGCACTTTTCCGGTGCAATGGCTTTCAAGCCGGTAAAACCTGCTTCATGGAGATAATCAATATAATCCGGCGTTTTATTGAAATCCAGATCACCGAACGGGATGAAAAATCCGGGATAGGTCCGGCAGACATCCATCAACTCATCCAGCGGAGCCTTGCGGAACGGTTCATCCAGCTTCAAATCATCGTGGGCATACCAGGTGTGCAGAAGCCAGATTTGTTTGAATACACCGGAATTCACCAGACGGTCAAGATCCTCCGGATCGGCGCACAGATGAGAATGAGTACTGATAATCATATTATTCACCTTCCAATTTGAAGACTTTTTCAGCAGAGACGCTTCCTGTTACATCAGAAACAACAACTTTCCAATTCCCCCGTTTTTCATTCAAGGCAGGGAATATAAAATATCTGTTCCGGGATTTTTCCCACTTGATATTTTTTGAAAAACGCCATTCTTTTCTGCCGTCCGGAGCGTAAAATGAACAATTTAAAATGGCATACTCCGGCATCTGCCCTTCAAATACCGGTTCTATTTCAAGCACGGCAGTTTGTCCGCATTTGATCTGTTCCGGCATTTTCAACTGTAATTGTCTGATCCTGAAATCTGCAAGGGAGTAGGCTGCTGTATATGCCGGAGCAAATTCAGGCAACTGCAGTTGTGTTTTTCTGCCGAGAAAACGGCGGTTCCGCATATCGTGGATATATTTGCCGCCGGGATTTTTCAGCACGCTTTTCACGGAATTTTTCTGATAACCTCTGCTTAAAAACACATATTCAGCGCCGCTGCCGTCAAAGCGGACAATGTCGGTATCCGCAAGACCGGCAACAGGCGGTTCCGGCAAAAGTGCCTCTTTTCCCAATTGATGGAAATATTTTCTCAACCCGCCTGAAACTTGCATCGGATCCCATGCCCACTGCATCCACTTGCCGCCCTTTTTTGGAACGGTATTGAGATAAAGTGTTTTCCCTTTGCCGAAACAGCTGAGAACGGCAAAAGCCGTCGAACCTGAAGCAAGACATTTGCCTTTGCCGGAAACTGTGATCTTTTCACAGGCAAAACCGTCAAGTTCAAATCCGCCGGCAGCTGCCCGGGCTTTGACCGGAACCGGTGAGAGGGTGTTGTTTATTCTTCTGATACCCAGAAATTTTTCTATCTCAGCAAGTTCCGGATTCTTTTTTCCGTAAGAGTCATATATTCCGGTCTGCATATCGCAGATCAGGATACCGCCGCTGCGGACAAAATCTTTAAGTGCGGCAAATTCCCGGGAAGAAAGACTTAAAATACCCGGCATCATCAGGATCCTGTAATTTTTTCTCAATTCTCCGGAAAGAAGCTGATCCGGAAACACGATATCATACCCGTAACCGCTGCCGGAAGCCAATTCGCGCATCGCGGCAAAGCCGTGAGCCGGCAAGTGCTGTACAAGGTCTTTGGATTTTTTATCCGGCATCAGTCCGCCGCCGGGATCATCCCTGAGCTGTTCTGCCATTTTCTGCGCGGAAACAGAAGTTTGCCGTCCGGACAGCATTTGATTCCTGCTTTTGCGCCAATGCCAGAGATACTGAGATTTCCGGGAGTAATAAATGCCGATACCGGCTTTCCGTTTTGAGCTGAGAATGATTTTACCGATACCGTTACGCAAATCTTTGTTGGCTTCTTTCAAACGCAAAGTGGCTCCGTTCGGCGCTCCGGTCGGATGAAGTTTTCCCCACAGCGAAGGATGGATGGCAGCATAGTACATGATACCGCATCCGCCATGCAGCGCTGTATACCAGGCGCAGGAGGGATACTGTTCTCCGGAGTGGATCATGTGATAAGGATATCCGGCAACAGAGGTCAGCATGAGAACTTTACGGCTCCGCAGAATATCAAAATTGCGCGGTACAGAACCCTGCCGGAAAAAAGGACCGAGATATTCCACGCTGGCAGTAATACTTTTTCCGAGCCGGGAACGGTTGTGTCCCTGATTGGGAATATCCGTATGCGGACCGGCACCGTATCCGAAAAAGGCTTCAGGAGCGGCTTTTTTACCCAGACGGACATATTCTTCAACAGCTCCGTTGAAACACTCCTCCATAAAGAAGCGGAAATCCAGCCATTGTGCAGGATTGGCAGGATCGCGTTTCAGAGCATCCGCCAGCAGTATACCCCGGAGACTGTTGACATCAGGCAGCGCCGTACCCCAGTTTTTACTGATATTTTCAAGAGAACCGTATTTTTTCAGACACCATGCCGCAAACATTTTCCGGGTTTCTTCAGAAAAACAGGTTTCTGAAGGTCCCAGTCCGATTTCTTCATCGCAGGCATAATTCAACACACCGAGTTTCCGCAACTGCCTGATCCTCCCGGTCTGCTGTTTCAAAACATTTTTCCCTTTCTCAAACCAAGGGGGGATATAATTCTTTTTAGGCATGAAAACGTGATCTTTATACGACTTGTGCCATGTTCCGAAAAGTGTTGCCAGATATTCCGTCTGAATATAAAATCCCTCTCTTGCAGCCGGAAAGAGGTCATCGGGATAACGCCATACACCGTCACCGATGGTATTGACGCCGTGTTCCCGCAGGACTGGAGCAAATATTGCCGTCAAGCCGTCAAAGGGCGTTGTTTTGCTGACATTGCATTCAACTTCACTGCCCCACACGCCGCATTGCCAGTCTTTGAGTGCCTCTGACGGTTGATGCGGAACAAAAAATGCCTGCCGGAGAAGATGCCGGACTTTTCCGCTGCCGTTACTCTGTACCGACAGATGCAGAAATCCGACCGGTCCGTACAGAAAATTCCAGCTGCAGTCAAAACGGAACGGAAGTTTTTTTTCTCCGTTGACTGTGAGCGTACCGTTTTTTTCAAACGGAAGTTTTCTGCCCTGACCGTCAAAAAGAGTTAAAGTGAATTTCAATGAGACCGGCTGCGGATTTGAGTTTGAAACAATCATTTCTCCGGAAAAGGTATTTTTCCTGCGGTCATACATTTCCGGCAGAACAATCGAAACGGCAACACCGTTATCCGGCAGATACAAAGAAGCAATGCCCCAGTCCAGCAGTTGTCTTTCTTTGCCAACAAGAGAGTAATGCAGTTCAACCTTTCCGGACGGCATTTGATTTTCAAGTGATACAGCGGTTTTTCCCGGGGAAATCTTTTTCCTCCCCGAAAGCCGGGATATGCCGTTTTCGTGCAGCGCCGTCCATTCAACAACAAGTTCCTCTCTCTGCAGTTCCGCCGGAAACTGGATATGCAGGACACTGCCGGATGATGATGTTTTGAACGGTAAAAAAGACGTTTTTCCGGCACACCAGGCGATACATTTCATCAAGAGTGCATAATTTGCCTCCCCGTGGATCCACTGGACCGGATGAGAAACGATCCGTCCCTTTCCATGTTCCCGAACGGCAACAGCCGGATCTTTCTGAACCTGCAGCAATACTTTTCCGGTAACTTTCTGCTGAACTTTTGTTCCGACAGAAATACCGGCACTGCCACTGCTTATAAAATGCGCTGCTGCTGTTTCTGACGGAAGACGCCGGATCCATCTGCCGCCGGAAAGCGGCAGAAGACGGCGCAGTACATTGGCAGATTCCAAGCCCATGACGCCCAGATCGACCCAACCCAAGCCATTTGAGATCCAGCTGCAGATCCTTGCCAGTTCAGCCGCACTTAAAGCATCCGCATTGAAATTGCGGGTGACGATGACATCGAATTTCTGCTTTTCGATATCATCCAGCAGCGTTGAATTGTAGGCTTTTGAAACTTTTTTGAATCCGGCACCTTTGCGTGCCCGTTGGGTAAAAAGTGAAACCGGCAGCATATCATACTGCATATCAAAGCGGGAAAACAACTCAAAAGGATACCGCGCCTCCTGATACGGCAGAATAAAAAGGACTTTCGGTTTTCCGAGACTGAAACTTTTGCGGGCAACTTTGACCCGGGCGGCGGGAATGGCTCCGCAGGGGCTTGCCAGTTCAACAATATCCGCAAAATATTTATCCACCTGCGTCGTCGGGAATTGACGCAAGTCATCCTTCCAGTATTTTTCCCACAATGTCATGCCTGAAGCATCAATAAAAGCACAGACAAGCAGCAGAAAGAACAATTTTATTTTCATTGATTTTCCTTTTCAAGTTCCATCACACCGAATCTTGATGGCGTATCCCTGCCGGCTGTAAAAGTCGGTATCCAAGCGGATATGACATCAGGATTGCCGCGGATAATATTGAAATAAATTTTTTCGCCCGGACGCGCTCCGCCCGGTGTCAAGTCTTTGAACGGCAGGACGATCTCAATGGAACGCCGGACAGTTTTATCATAAGCAACTTTTATTTCCGGTTTGATCTGCCACGGCTGAACCGCATAAATATGCGCCCGTGCCGTAAATGTTCCATCCGGATTGATCAGCAGTTGATGATAAGGGCGCGACCGCTGTTTTGCAAAGTAAAGCCACCAGCCGTCATTGTAGAAAAACGGCGGTCTTTTCGGAGTGGGGAAACAACTGTCCGGTCCGTCAGCTGTCATGCGGATATAAAGATTTTTTCCGTCATGTTTCATTTTTCCATTTACTTTGTAACCGGGAATTCTGCCGTCAAAAGTGTAAAATTCCCCGAAAGCGGCTGCATTTTTCCAGGATTTATCTGAAATAAAGGGAACACGGATCTTTTTTCCTGCAGTAGCCTGGCGGACAGGCAGAGTTTTGTCACAGGCTTTTTTCCCTGTCAGCATATATTTCCAAACGCCGCTGCGGAAAAGAGACAGACGTTTTTTCACCTGAGGCGTATCAGCAATACGTTCAGCTTCATCCAGCATTTTTCCCCAGCGTTTCATACGTTCATCAGTTCCCAGCACCCCCCAAGCGATCCATTGCGTCTGGACTCCCTCATCCACATATTGTACTTTACTGTCGCAGAAAACATCTTCCATTTCATTTATGCATTGTTCCATGATTTTTCCGGCATTGCCGTAGTAACGGCGGAAAAATTCCCCGCGCAAAGCCATGCCGTCAGCAGCCGGATCATCAAAAAGTTTGGAAATAAGATACAGTTCCAGTTGATCCAGAAGCGCATTGCGGACTTTGCCGTAAGCATAACTGGGTTCTATGAAAAAACCTTTTACGCCGTATTTGTGAAATTCACGGCAGACTTTGATCAGGTCTTTTGAAAAAAATCCGGGAAACGCATTGTATTTTCCGGCAATACCGTCCAGAACCGGATAGCAGAAATACAACCAGACGGATTTTAAATTATCCGGAGCCGCCTGATGCCATTGGCGGATCATATTCATATCACTTTCACGTCTCTCTGAATTGTAAGGCTGACGGATCCCGAGACACATGACGATCACCACATTTTTTTCAAGTGTCATTCCCTCCGGCGGCAGGGATGAGTGATTATATGCTGCCGTCGTAATATACTTGCCCGGATGCGTTTTTGCCAGTTTGCGGGCAATCTTATTGACAAAAGAGTAATAATAACGGCTTAATTTATCAGTATAAACAGAACTGCCGCGGATATTTTCTTTTTTTATCAATTTCTGACAATTCGGACATTTGCAGAAATGAAGATTATCCATAGGCATCACAGAAAAGAAATCTCCATTGGCAAGAACGGAAGCGATTTTGTATTTGCCGTCAAAAAAATCCCGGGCATCCTGAGCGACCTGTTCAGCTAAAGCTTCATTGGTGTAGCACAATTGCGGCGGCCGTCCGGTGTACCCCTGAGCGAAAAATTCAGGATGCGTTTTCAGGAAGCGTCGGTAATACCCGTAAAGCGAGTGATTGCAGGCAAAAGCGGTTCCGCCCAGCCGCATCCGGCGGGACCAGAGTATAGCTTCCCGGCGGTCAAGAACATCTGTTGTGCCTCCCGGCAGTTGATCTCCGTGAAAATCTGCCGCGATCCCCAATTCTTTGACTAAAATGCGGTGATGAGAATTATTTACGCGGCGGATCCCTGAAGTTTTTACGGTAAGTGTTTTGCGCGGAACATATTCCAAACCGAGTTCAGTCGGAAGATACCAGCGGACACCGCAGAGTTTTTCAAGAAAATCATAGACGGCATAACAGCTGCCCTGTTCATAAAAACCGCCGGTTCCTCCCTGTCCGTATTTATCGCGGGTGGAGGTATCCGGAAAGGTTCTCCAATCTGAATAATCCATTTTTCTGCGGTCTTCCCGGTCATGTCCCTGCAGGATAATGCGCCTGTCAGACACTGAAACCAAATATTCCTGAATTTTGAAATCCGCATTGCACAATCCCTGCGACCGGGTAAAATCCGTTTCACCGACATATACCGGAAAAAGTTTTCCGGTTGCTTTTCCGTAAACCAGCGGCAAAGTCGCTCCTGTGATTTTTTTCACATGATACTGTAACTCCGCCGCTGCGAATGCCGCTGCACGCCGGGGATTCTTTTCAAGCACGATCTCGGCCTGCGCTATCCCGTTGCGGACAAGGACAACATCGGCATTCAATGCCGACAGAAGTGACAGTAAAAGCAATTTCAGGAATATTCTTTTCATGGAGAATGTACCTTCTTTATTCGGTCAACAGTTTTTTGCTGACCGGATGATATTCTTTATAGCCGTAAATATCTGATTCGTACCCCTGCCGGCTGTATGCCTTGACATGACCGTCCGCCAGAAGAAGGTTGCTCAAATTTGAGTGATGAAGTGACTGGAAACAATCATTGGCACCTCCGGTAAACGTACCCTTGAAGAAGGCCATGCTGATGTTTTTAGGAGTTCCTGTAAACGGACCGTCTGCCTGTTTCCAATAGGCATCCGCCAGAACAGGTATCGCCGCCGGACGCCTGAGCATTTTGAATGAAACCGGCGGAGCCTCAGCCAAAACGGCACCGCTGGCATAGACATATCCGCAGAAACGCAGTCCGAAAAGATATGTACAGCGATCCTGTCCATTCAGATAAGGATAGGGATGAAACGGATTGTAACGGGTCGGACAGATAAACATTTTTCCGGGAATGTATTTGTCTGAAATCAACTTATTGTAAGGCGCTGTATGCGGTGTCCAGTCATCGTTGGCATCAGCATAATTTGCCACCGCAAAACCGATTTGGCGTAAATTGCTCTGGCAGCTTGAACTGCGTCCGGTCTCTCTTGCTTTCTGCAGTGCGGGCATAAGCATCGCCGCTAAAATGGCGATGATCGCAATAACAACAAGCAGTTCTATCAAAGTAAAGGGGGAGAGATTGGGGGACAGGGTCATTTTGTGCCGTTCGAAAGAGAATTTATGTTGGGTAAGATTCAAGAGTTTTTTGCAGTAATATTGTGCAGTGACGACAAGTTGTTCTGCAAGAGTGAATCCCATAAATTTCCGAATGGATCTGCGGCTTGATTCTGAAAAACTTTTCATTTTCAACTCCCTGTTTATTTACCGTTATTTACTGAATTTGAAGTTTCAAATTACGCATTTCAAGTTCCGGGACCGGTTGCCCCGCCATTACAGCCGGATAACATGATTTAATCACAGTGGATTTCAACATTCTTCTTCCTCCGTCATATCAGGATAAGCCGAAAACGTTCCGGACCGCTTCCAGATGACCGTAACCGTATTCAGTATCCGGTTCAAGATAAGTGCCTTCTGTCCACTCGTTCCAGGAATGGAGAAACAGCAGATCCCCGGTATAAATATCCGACTCCATAAACTCCCGCATACGGCGCAGCACCTTTTCAAATTCTTCCGGCGTGTTTTCTGAGAGAATGGAGGTGAAGGGATAACCGATGTTTTCATACACTTCTGATTGAACAGTACGCGGACTGGGATCCCAGCCGACACAGACGACCGGATTGTAACGCAGTTTGAAATCCTGCCAGTAATGAGGATATTTATCCATATTGGATTTGGCAACGAGAGCATACTTTCTGCAGGGGAAATCCGGTTCGGTCCATGTCCAGGCGTGTCCGGAACGGGAGTCGAGTCCGAGTTCTCCGGTCAGGGAATTGACTTTTTCCGGATCTGTAACATCCGGAGCGGACATATTTTCCAGATTGACTGCGTTGAGATGAAGCTGTCCCAGTCCGGCTTTTTCGACCCGGAAACGGAAATCATCAAACAGTGCCCGTGCGGCAGCAGTACCGCCCAGTTCCCGTACCATTTTCGGCAGACTGTATATGGAAAAATAAAGTTTTCCGTCTATCCGCAGATAAGAGGGATGATTGAAATAGTTTTTAATGCAGTGTTCTGTTGCAGCACGGAATGTTTCCGCATCCACGGTTCCGGAGCAGAGTTCCGGTGTCCGGAACATCCGGCTGCCGGGATGTGCCTGAATGGCACTGTGATTGCACCACATAACGGCAAACTCAATATCTTTCACATTGGCGGCATTCAAAAAACCTTCATCAAGACAACGGTTGCGGTAAGGTCCCTGACTGTAATAATACCAGTCAAACATAAATCCGTCTACGCCATGCCGGACTGCGGCATCGATTTTTTTTGCCATTTCAGCCGGTTCCGATTCATCACCATATCCCCACACCGGAACTTTAGGCTGCTTGTGTCCCGGAAAACGCGGCGTGGCGCATTTGACAAGATTCCATTCCGTCCACCCCGGTCCATGCCATTTTTCATTCATCGGGTCAACGTGCCAGTTCGGAAAATAATAGGCAAAGATTTTTTTTCTTTCAAATTTGTTCATGGCTGTTTTTCCTGTTGATGATATGGTTGAAAAAGTAAATAATATTATTGCTGATATCCGGATAAAGTTTTTTCCCGGGCAATGCTTCAGGTATCCATATTCCGTGTCCCTGGTTATCCCGTTCAAGATAATAACTGTAAACGCCGACTTTCATATTTTTTTCTCCGGCCCGGGAAACAAAATCGCAGCAGCAGGCAAACGGAACGACCTGATCGGCAATAAAATGCGTACAGAAAATTTCAGGTGCGCCGTCATAACAATATTCAGAAGGATTGATCTCCCGGAGCCGTTCCGGACTTGCTTCCCTGCCCAGCAGCAGTTGATAACGTTCTTTATGAACTGCAAAATCGGCAAACACATCATTGATCCCGGAAATGGAAACGATCCCGGCAACGGAATACCCCGATGTTTTCAAGCCGGTCAAAAGAGCATAATGTCCGCCGGCAGAAGCGCCGAGAATAAACAGCAAATCTTTATTCAAACGGTATTTCCCGGCGTTTTCGACAAGAAATCCGGCGGCTGTTCTGCAATCGGTCACGCCGGCCGGATACGGGTGTTCCGGAGCCAGCCGGTAATTGATATTGAAAACAGCAAGACCGTTCCGGCAAAGTTCTTTACTGACTTCAGTCATTGAATTTTTATCAAGAGAGGTCCAGGCACCGCCGTGGATAACAAGAACGACCGGCCATCCGCCTGACGGGATTTTCCCCTCAGGCAGATACAGGTCTCCGGCAGAGTATTGCGAATAATTTATCTGTTCAGAAATTTTCATACAATCACAGCCTCAATATCAAAACTCTCTGCGATTTTCTGTATCGTCCGGGCGTGGTGTCCGATCCCCAGAGCAAAATGGTGTGTCGGTCCCTCCAGACTCCACTTTTTCAGAAATGTCCGGATATCGGGCTGAAACTTTCCATGTGTATTGGTATTTCCGGTTGCGGGGATGGGATAGTCAAACGCTTCACCCTCAGCGATGATGAATTTGAATTTGCCGTCCGCCTTCACACCGATACTCAAAAGAGTGATCGGACCGCTTTGGATACTGAACTCAACCCCGGCTCCGGTTCCCGGTTTGCCATGATATTTTTTCAGACTGCGGATGACCGGTTTCTGTCCGGCGATATTGAGGTGATGGGGACCGTCATGTCCAACCAGAACAGTTCCGCGTACAAAATCAATGGGATGAAATTCAGCAAAACTGCCGCCGATCTCCAATCTGTCCATGATCAGCATCGCAATACAAGTTTTGATGTCAAATTCTCCGCACATGGGAAATCCGGCACTGGTCAGAAGCGAATTGCCGACGATGAAGTTGGTCACCAATTCCCGCATTGCCGAATCCGGACTGCTTTCATAATAGTAAGCAAAACCGTCAAGATTCCGGCGGAGAATGAATTTTTCAAGTGCCACGGCTGCTCTGGCTGCTGTCAGCAGATCCTTTTGAGTTAATTTCTGAGCAATGGCGTCCGCTCCCGGCTCGGGCGTATCAAAGAAATCAAGGATCCGCCCGCTCATGACTTGAACTTCGGTGTCACCATCACTTAATGCCGCATACTCTTTCATGATTTCATCCGGTTCACAAGGATAAACGTGTGCGCCGAATGCTGCGGTGACGGCGGTCGGGTCTGTCTGCATATCCAGCATGGTATCCAGCACGTGCCCCATAAGTCCGAAACGCGCCCGGCGCAGATCATGACGGACACAGGCGATCCGGCACCAGACGGCAAGTTCTTCATCCGCGACGGGGTCATCTTCCAAACTGCCGATGATCACATCGGCAACTTTTCTGCCCATACGTTCCGCGACGCCGGTGAATTCAGGAACGGAACAGAAATCATCGTTGCACAGCTGCATATAGGTCGTTCCGCGGGTATAGTTCATTGCTTTCAGCGGCTGAAGTGCGACCAGAACCACCGGGCAGTTTATTTCACGGATGACAGCGGCAAAGGTAGCACTGGTTGCGTAAGTTACCATATCCACAAACAACACATCCGGATCCGCAGCTTTCAAGGCAGGCAGAACGGCATAGGCCTTGCCTGCATTGTCGATCATTCCCAGATCGGTAACTTCAACATGATGAGAGCCGAGTTTTGAAATCAGGGAGGCGGTTTTTTCTTTCAATTCGTCCAGCAGTCCGGGAAATTGTTTCCAGTAGGTATCCAATCCGACGGACAACACAGCGACCTTGCCGGTCAATGGCTTGCGCCTTGATATCTGCATTTTGTCTCTTCCTCAATTTTGATGGAAACTCAAAGTTCTGAAATAAATTATCATTCCAGAGACAAAATGCAACTGCAGAATGGTTTTTTATTGACATCTTTGCTTCAAATGTCAATTTTTACCAGTATGGTTTATTCTGAATTCTTCGGGCGTCATACCGAAGAAATTCTTGAAGGTCCTGTAAAAATTTCGGAGATCCCGGAAACCGGCTTTTTCGCTGATTGCCCAAATTTTGAGAGAAGAAGCGGTCAGCAGCTCTGCTGCATGATCCAGGCGGATGCGTTTCAATTCATTCATGATGCTGCTGCCGCGGTGTTCCCGATAAAGTCTGCAGAGTCTTTCCGGAGTCAGGCCCAGTTTTACAGCCATATCTTTCTGGGAAAATTCTTTCTGAAAATTCTGCTGTAAATATTCATGAACGTAATTGGCAGTCCACTCCGGATTACGGATGGACATATGTTCACTGCGGCGCACGATCAACAACAGCAATTCAAGAAAATAAAGTTTAAGCATCCATTGACGGTTGTGTTCGTTGCCTTCAAATTCATTGTAAATGCGGTGAATGAGTGTATCGATCTCCTTATCAGCCGAAAGAAGAAAAAGCGGCGATTCCAGCCGGGAATCGTATTCAGTTGAAAAAATACGCAAAAAATCCAGATTGTCCTGAATGCCCGTGAAATTCTGATCCAGAAAAGAGTGGGCAAAAACAAGATTGAAAAGCGTGATTTCTTTTCCCCGAATCTCATAAGTGGTATGTGCATCCGGATGAACAACGATAAGTGTTTTTTTCTGAAAGGGAAATTTCAGATTACCGATAATGTAGTTTCCTTCTCCGGAAAGGATGTACGCAATTTTCCAGAATTTCCGCTGAAAACGCCGGCCGATATTAAATTCGCTGTTCTGATTGACAGCATACCGGATGGCAAAAGGGAAATCTTCTGTAAAAAAAGATTCCGCTTTATAAATATGCGGCTTGATATTTTCATTCATATACAGTTTTCCCATCCGGCAGATTGCTCTCAATACTTTATTAAGATAGCACACGATGAAGCAGTTTTCCAGTACCGCCGTAAAAATCTGTAAAAATGGGACAAAGATATGCAGACAGGATATACGCCGCGCAAGTTTTTAATACCCGCAGCCGTTCTGCAAAAGCCGAGGGACGTCGCTGTTGAATAAGGATACTTATAAAAAAGGTACGCCGCATAATCGGCTCTTGTGAAGATCACCGGAGAAATCTGATTTATGCAATCGGTGCCCCACATAAAAACACAGTATTCACAGCAAGCGTCACCCACAGTCAGACGGGGATTTTCAAGGAACCTTCCCATTGAACGGTTGCAGCAACAAAAGCAACCGTTACCCGGCTTTTTTTTTTGCTCAGGCGTTTTCACTTTGAAAAAAGCGTAAGCAGAAATATTGAGGCAATGCCGCAGAGCATGCCGGTTATTTTGAGGGGAGAAAGTTTTTCTTTGAGGAAGATGACACTCAGGGCGAGAGTTCCGAGGAAACTCATCTGAGCAATCGTTAAGACGACACTTGCATCGCCGTATTTGAGGGCGGAAGCCATAAAGAAAACAATACCGGCGACAAAGACACCCGAAACGATACCGGTAATCAACATATACTTATTGAACGAAGCGCGGATGGGTTCTTTTCTGATCAGACAATAAATAATACCGCCGAAAATCCAGAAGAAGCTGGTTCCGATGCTGATACCGTTGGCATCGGCGCCCTGCATGATACCATACTTGTAACTCAACCCCATACCGGCACGGAGCAAAGAGGCCGCAATAGCAAGTCCCAGCCCGAGGAGGGCTTTTTTGCTGTCATTTTTCTCAAAGGAGAAGAAACAGAATACGGCGGCAGCGGCGGCAGCGACGCCGAGATATTGCTGAAGTGAAAGATTTTCTCCGAGCAGAAGATTTGCGCCGAGGACGACGGCAACGAGATTGAGGCGGTAGATGGTGGAACATACTCCGGCACTTTGAAACTTCATGGATTCAATCAGAAGAAGATTTCCGGTGAGGGAAAAAGTTCCACCGATGATGCTCCACAAAATTGTAGCGGGCAGATTGTTTTTCAAATCAACAGGAATGGTGCAGAGGGCGGCAAGCCAGATAACACCGACGATGGAAACAAAAATACCGACGGACGACTTCTTTCCGGAAAAGATTTTAAAAAGAAAATCATTAAGAGCCGAACACGCCAGACAGCAGAAAGCAAAAAATATACCCATCTTGAAACAGTACTCCTTAAAATAATAATTTCATATAAAATAACTCTCAACTTGAATTAAAACAAATAAATTCCACAAGGCAAGACTGTAAAAACACCTTTTTTTTGCTTCCGGATGATTAAAAACGGAAAAAGGGGGGTGACGAAGGGCGTGTGGGACGGGAGAACATCACAAGTTTTCTTGATTTGAGACAATTTCAAAAACAATAATTATTTTTCATAAGGAGACAAGATGATGCCATATTTTCAACTGCCGTCATTGTCATTTTTGCGCCGAAAGCAGAACGATGTTGACCTGGAAACGTTGTTTATCCGTTCTGAGAGGAAAAAAAATGCAGTGCCGGCAAGGGAACATTTTGCAGAAAGTCCTGCGGCAGAGAACACTGATTTTGAAGCAGAAGATGCAGAAACTTTTCAGCCGCAGACGGAAGAATATCCTCCGGCAGCATATCCGGCAGGATACCGAACCACTGAGTCGGAATTCCGAACCCCGGAGAGACACCGCATTTTACGGACTGCCGCCGGAGAGGAACTTTCACTTTACGGAACCGGGGCGGAACACACTGAGGAAAAATTTCCGGCAGAAATACCATCACACAGTCCGCAGGAAAATGCGATGCCGGAAAAAAAATCTGATGCACAATTAAGTGCGGCAATCGGCGCATTGACTGAGTGCGCCAGGGGACAGCTGCGTTATTTGAAGAAAAATTACGATCTGCTGAAAACGCAGACCGAAGAGCGTTATTTCAATTGAGAGAGGAGTATAATATGCAAATACATCTTTCAGCCAATCATACAAAGAGTGTCAACAGTAACGGCAAAGTAACTTCAGCCGTACTGACCTGTCATACGACAGGCGCAGATCCGGAAAAATATACGGATGAAGAGGTGCTTGATGCGGTATTGAAATTTGTGCCTGAAAACCTCGGCGCCGCACAGCTGACAGAGGCTTCCATTGCGGAGTACCACGGTTCGGGCGTTTATGAAATCGAGGTCTCTTACGAACAGAAAAGCTGGAAAAATCCGGTCAAACGTTCCAACCGGCGTGCCAGGGATGAGAAATGGTTTCTCGCAGCGTCACATGCAACGGAACATATTTTTATTGCAGAAAACAATCGTATTTACGGAAAAACTGCTCCCAAAGTGGGTTTGATGATCGGCTGGAACGGCAAATCCGGTTCGGCAAGTCATGTAACAGGAACAAATATTATCGTCCCCGTCATACGGGAAAATTGTGTACTGACACTGCCGTTGCGGGAATATAATCTAAAGTTCCGCAAAGTGCTGCTGCCTTTGCTCGGCTGTATCAATTCATGGAAATTTCACGGCTGGGAAACGGGAGAGGTTCTACTGCTGGGTGCAAGTACCAGCGCACCTTATCTCAATGATGACGAAGATGAATTGATTGATGTAACAATGAAATTTGCCATCCGCCGCAACCGGAAAGATCAGCTTGTCCATAACGTCACCTTTTCGGCGCAGGGCTGGGACTGTGTCTGGCCGCTCGGAGATACAAATATCTGTGTGAGCCAAATTTATCCGATCGGCGATTTCAACATATTGGGAATCGGCAGAAATGGATATTGACAGCGGTTTTTTTGTTCAGCAGGGAGATGCCTGGCAGCCGGAAACGGCATCACGTCACAACGCCGTCAATGAAATGCTGGGTTTTCTGGGCAATTTCGGCGGAGATTCGTGCGGACAGCTGCGGACAGGCAGTCCGGAAACAGTCCGCGGACAAAACGGGAGCAAGGCAACCATTCCGGCGGGCAGTTGTGTGACACTTTCTCCGCCCGACTTGACTCAGACGCGATTGTTTACAGATACTTTTGTCATCACCCCCGGTGTCATTGATCCCTGCGGGGTGACGCTGTCAGATTGTCCGCCCGGAGAAACGGTTGATGTTCAAATCAGCGGTTTGGCTACGGTACGGAAGGGTACGCCGCTTCCGCCGGATGTGATGATTCTTCCCGGGTATTATTTTTCCGATAAGGGTCTTGTGAATATCAACAATCCGGGGAATGATTTGTACCGCAACTATTTCAAGGTATCTGCCGTTGAGTTCAACGGGGAAGGCAGAATTTCAAAGGTAAGAATTTATGACGGGGGCAATCCATTATCCGGTTATGCCGGAAGAACAGATATCGATGATGTTTCCACTGCGGAGTTGGAACACAACTGTCTTCCGGGAGACAAAATTTACATGCTCTTAAAAGTTCATGAAATTGGAGGTTATCTCTATCTCACCCACGAGTTTGAGTTCAATATCATTGAAAAACAGGACGAACCCGCGATTTGTCTTGCGGAAATCAGTCGGTCCGGTACTGTTATACAGCGCTGGACGGGGGGACAGGTTTATTGGCGGAGCCGGTTTGTTCTTCCCCGGAGCAGGAGGACGACATGATGAGTCAATGGCAGAATTACGGATTTCCTGATTTGACAGGGGTATCTTTTCAGACGGCACTGTACGGTTTGACCTGTGCAGCTATGGAACGGCTGCAGGCCGTGAACACGCATGAATACGTCAGTGACAGGATATTGAATTTTTACGAAGATAAAACGATGTATTGTCATCCGATTTTCCGGATTGTCACCGATATTGATAACCTTTTTTACCGGATGAACGGTTATGTTTTACCGGATGGTTCCACTTTTTCTCTTGAAAATGCAGCCAATTATCTGCAGGAGGATTTGATTGACATGGATCAACGCTGCGATACAGAATGGATATATCCATATTCTGCATTAAAATATGAGTGGTGCATGCAGCGTTACCGTTTCATCAATCTGGCGTGGAAAACGGCTCCGTCCATGCAGTACGTCAATTTCATATATGAAAAACATGCAGGCTCAGGCGACACTTATTCAGAAGCCGTAAGCAAACTTGAACGGGAGGAATATAAAACAGTAAGTTCCAATACATTTGAAATGTCGCAGATCACGGAACGGGGAAAAGACTCCTGGAATGTCACCCGCTGTTTGCGGATTCCTGACCGGGTGAAATATCTCCTGGCTGCCCCCGGATTGCTGTGTCTGGAAATCACACCCCGAATGCTCCAGATCAACAGCAATGGCGTGGATATCCCTGAAAATGCGCTGGCATTTTCGCACAAGCATGATAATACGTTCCGTCAATGGCAGGCGTATGATTTCGGTTGCGGATTGAAATTCAACACACCGCAGATTTTTTTCTCGCAGCATATTCCGGATGGAACCGTTCCGGGGACGCTGGTGGAGTTGACCGGCTTGTATCAGAAATTGTCCAATCTCGGAAAATCCGCCTCTTTTCCTGTGCCGCAATCAGGATATGATTACAGCATGAGCGTCCGGGGGTTTTCTGCGAAACTATCCTGTTTTTGCGATCTCAGAAATTATTTTAAATTTTATGATCCGCCTGAAATGCAGAAAGCGGTTTTTGTATAATTTTTTATTCGGAGAGGAATTTTAATGAATCAAATAAATGTTATTTTAAAGTGTGATACCAATGGTGTTCAGCTCTCAGATCAATACGGGGGAAAAGTCAAAAATGCTCCGGAACTGGTGATCGGTTCTGAAGCGGAATTGCTTCTGGATTTGAGAAAAACGACAGAAAATGCCGTGGAACTTCAGGCCGTTGACGGTGGCGTGATTTCAAACTGCGAACAATATTTTTTTGCAATTGACAGGGATTTCAATTCTGCGACGGCACCGTTGTTTCTTAAAACCGGGGGAATCGAAGCACTTGTTTCAAGCGGCAGAACGGCTTTGAAAGTGTCTATCCCGAATTTTGCTTCAGAAGCTCTTTCTGCGGCACTCGGCACCGCACGCAGCAGTGAGTTCACCTGTGAGATCGCAGGTCTCAATGAGAATGGAACAGCTTGTTTTTCTCTGCTTTTTCCCCTTACGGTCCGGAACAGGTTGTATGCAGGCAGCAATGATGTTCCGGAAAGCGTGGCTTCGGATCCGGCATATCTTACTTCTGCAGAAGTCCGTGCAATCATTGCGGGTGAAGCCCATTCCGAGGCCTTGAAAACGGCTCCTGTAATCAATTCCGGCGGATTCTGGCAGGTTGGAGAAGTCGATACAGGTATTCCCGCCCGCGGACCGCAGGGCGAAAAGGGCGAAAAAGGCGAAAAAGGCGATCAGGGTATTCAGGGTATTCAGGGGGAGCGCGGTGAGGCATTTAAGATTGATGCCGCAGACACGCTTGCTGAACGCTCTCAATATGACAGTCAATCCCGAAATTTTTCTTTTCTTGCAACAGATACCGGCAATGTGTATATCAAAGCAAGCGATACTTCCGGCGATTGGTCAGACCCCGTTCCGTTCAAGGGTGATCCCGGTTACACACCTGTCCGCGGTACAGACTACTGGACTGAAGAGGACATCGCAGAAATCAAGAGTTATGTGGATGAAGCAATTTTAAACGGAGAGTGGTAACATGAGCGTAAATGAAAAAATGACGGCTTTGGCAGATGCCGTCCGTGCTAAAAGCGGAGTAATCGGAGAACTTTCCATTGACGGCATGACAACTGCGGTCAACTCCATCACGGTCGGCAGCGGTATTGATGGTTCAACAGACACACCTGTTGCAACAATGTTAAATGTTACTCCAAGTAAAAGTAACAAGATTTATTATCCAAGTGAGTACAATGCTGATTATTTTTCACAGGTTGTTGTTCAACCTATTCCCAGTGAATACATTGTTACAGAAGATGCGACTGCAACTGCTGCTGATATTACAAAGGGCAAGACCGCATACGTCAAGGGCGATTTAATAACAGGAAGAGGCATCATGCAGAGTTTTTACAAATGCGTGGAAAGCAAATTGGTTTCTCCACTTGGCGCACAAAGGAACATTGGTGATTGGTACACTCTCAGTGCTTCCACCGGTAATGCGTATAGAGCTTTTAACAACAGCGATATGTTGGTATGGGTACCAAACAGCGATGATAATCCTCCTTGGTTGCAAATCAGCTTTAAAGAGAAAAAAAAGACAAGCAGATATAAAATTGTATTTAGAGACTCAAAATTTTTTCTTACAGGAGACAAAATAGAATTATACGGAATAACTGAACTTTCAACAAAAGTATTGCTGGATAAAATAACAGTGGATGACTTCCCGTCTGGCATTGAATCATCAGGAGAAATAGAACGAGAAGTCTACATGGCTCAAGGTTTTGAAGGATACGAGACTTACCGTTTGGAATTTAGTTTTTCTATTTCATCTATTGCTATTAAATCGTTCATGCTGTTCTCCGAAGAATCAAAGTATTGGTCAGGGTACAAGGCATATTGGGATGGAGAAAAGTATGAATTTGAAAACAACGTCACAGACAGGCTCATTTTTGATGATGGTTTTTCCGTACCGTTACCGGGGAGATGCTATACCGCCGCCGAGACCACCGAAGTAAATTTAAGCGGTATTCCTTGGGGATCAGGTACAACCGCTCAGGCTTCGGATGTCTACAAAGGACTTACTGTGTATATAAATGGTGAAAAAGTCACCGGAACAATGCCTGACACGGCAGCTGTACTTGACGGAAACACCGTCACCGTTCCGGCAGGGCGTATCCGTGAAGACGTGACAGTAACTATTCCGATGGGGCGCGTACTGGTAGGCCGCGACGATTTAGACGATAACGTTATGGTTGAGGGGAGCTATTCCAACGAAGTCACTATAACGGAAGGCTATCATAATGACAGAACAGTTACAATAGGAAACGCTGTAACAGGATATACGATAACTCCAAGTGTTAATGCACAAACCATAGTACCCGGAACTTATATCACCGGTTTCCCGCTACTTATAGAGGGTGATGCAAATCTCGTTCCTGAAAACATCAAAAAAGATGTTTCTATTTTCGGCGTTACTGGCGAGTATGAAGCTGGCTTTCAGCTTGTTAAAGTCACCAACTACAATCCTGCACGGGAGGGTTTTACCGCCCCGGCGCAGGTCGAGGTGTCCGGTATTGGAACGCTCGGAAGCGTGGAAGATGAATGGTACACTGACGGTTCTGCCGCCAACGGTATATATCAGGTTACCGAAAACACGAAGTATAAAAAAGGTTATGCCCGTGTGTATAAACAAGTTGACGGCAACTACTATCTTGCCGGATACGATTCTTCTGCTGAGGAATGGTCTGACTCAAGCAGTCAATGGTTTATCGGCACGTCTCCGACAAGTTACGGCGGGAGTGCTTTGCTGTATTACGAGGGAGCTGATATCCCGGCAGGTTCAGCAACTTGGCAAAACATGAACTATGGCAACGCTACTGTTACAACAACAATAACGAATGAAACGATATCATCTCTTACCGAAACATCTCTGGCACAATCCGTAACGGCGTTTGACCCAGAGACGGCAGAATGGACCGAAGGTGATTCGGTTGATATTTCATCGTATTCAGTAACACCGTCTACAAACGGCATTTATTTTGCTCAGGACGGCAAACTCATCGGGCAACTCATTGACCGGGAACTTCACATCCCCGAAAACGGACTTGTCCGCCGTTTCAAAGCCGTTGACGGACACTTTGTTGATACCGTCTGGGGGACGGAGATGATGCCGTCCGGCGATGTCAGTTATGACGAATTGGGCTATTGCGGAAACAGTGCCGCACCAATGGCTCATGGAGGCAGTTGTTTAAGTGCTTCTAACACATTCTACTTTGGAACAAAAACAACAATGAATGTGTTTTTCAAACCGCATCATATTGTCGGTAACGCTCTTGTTTTCGGTTTCGGAGCAAAGTGGAGTGGCAGTTCAGACATGTGCGTTATTCTTAATTCCGGTTTTGGGTTCAGGGGTAATTTTAACGACGGAATTGCAACGCCTGTCCTTGGCAAGTGGAATATGTACACATTGTCAATCGAGTTGATAGCCGAGAATAAATGCAAAACTCGTTTTTATGCAAATGGAAAATTTATCGTGGAAAAGGACTTCGATACAGCTCTGCCTGACGATGCCAAGGAAATCGGTATTTTTTCCCGTTCAGCAATCGGAGGCTGGGATGAATATATTTCCGGGCAAATTGACGAAGCCTGCATTTGGGACAGAATCATGACCGATGAAGAAATCGCCGACATGGCGACCGGATTGGAAGGGTTCGACTGGGATATTCCGGAAAAGCCTTATGTTCAGGAACAGCCGGTATTGTACTTGTCCGGAGCAAATGGACGGTCTGCGGAAAGTGGTCAGTTGATTTTGGGGGACGAAGAGTCCGGCGGTAAGTTCAGCGATGGGGCTATATATAGCTACAGCGGAGATACTGTTTACCCGAATATGTATATTCCTGCATCTTCAGAATTGTTTGGTTCAGGAGATTTTTCTTTGTGTTTGAACGTTATGCCGATTGTTGCCCGAAATACTGCTACTGCATGTCCTGTTATCAACTCAGGAAGTAACAATCCCGGATTTTTCCTCAAACAGATAGATGGGGAAGGGGAATATCATCCGGGGTATTACGCCGGAACAGAGTTGGTATGCACATCTGAGTCTGTACCGCTGTCGGAATGGACATATATTATTATAACCTGTAAAAATGGTACATTACGCATGTACAAAAAAGGTGTCTTGTGTATGTCACAAAGCATTACCGGATCACATCTGCCCATAACAAGCAATCAGATCAGATTGTTCAGAGAAGCGGGTTACAGTTATGGGTTCAAAGGTGCTGTCCGCAACATCCGGCTTTACAACCGCGCTATTACAGATGACGAAATTGCCGAGCTTTCCGGAATACCGAAAGAGGAGGCATAATGCTTAAAGTAGCAGTTCACAATGAGGATGAAAAGGGCAATGTGTATACGCTGCTTGAGGACGTGACTGTTCTCTGGCAGACGAACACGCTCGTCATCCCCGCCGGATTCAAAAGCGACGGGGCAAGTGTGCCGCGCTTTTTCTGGCGGAGCGTCTTTCCGCCCGGCGACAGCCGGGCGCTGACCGCCGCTTTCGCCCATGATTTCGTTTACCGAACCCATCCGGCAGGCTGGACGCGCAAAATGGCAGACGATATGTTCTATGACCTTTTGCGTGAAGATGGTGTCGGCTGGTTCAACGCTCAAGCCGCCTATTGGGGCGTGAGGTTGTTCGGTTTTTCAAGTTGGAAAGGATAAAATAAAATGAATATACCAACAAACGTATTCTGGGAGATCATGCTGGTACTGGGCGGTTTCGTTTTCGGAACTCTTCTGGGACACCACGCACAAATCGGCAAACGTGTGACTTACGACGAATGTTCAAAAAAACGGGACAAATGTCCCTGCATAAAAGATATTGAAGAAATAAAACACTCTATGGAACGGGAACGATGATCATGATTGCAAAGAAAATCACAATGTATTATATCGTCACTCTTGCGGCTCTTCTGACATCCGGGTGCAGTCACAACATCCACGTCAAAGGGTGGGGAATTGCCTCACCCTGCGGCGCAATCGGCTGCGGCTCTTTCAGTTGTGTCAAAGATAATACGACTGTTGAAGTTACTGAAAAAACGCCGCAGATGAAAAGCAAAGTGAAGTTTGCTGTCGGCGACCAGATGACCGGATATGAGCTTACAGCTCTGAAATCCTGCGGACAACAATACCGATCCACTCCAGATCAGCCGGAGCAAAAGAGATGATTTTGCCCTCGGGGTTGTCGCTGGTCAGAAGCAAATGTCCTTCGCCGCGATGAAATCTTTTGCAGACGACAGTTTCAGGGTATTTGTCATTTTCAACGAATTTAGCCACAACGATTTTATTGTTCGGCACTTCGTCAAGAGAAAGGACAGGTTCCACGAGAATAATATCATTGTCAGAAAGTTTTGGTTCCATTGAAATACCGCAGACTCTGAACGCAAGCGTATCTTTTCTGCCGCCGATGGGAACAGGAACAGTATCGGTATATTCAGGATTCCACTTTCTGCAAAGGGTGTTGTCTCCCGCTGCCAGCTGCGCCAGAGAACTGGCGGCGTTCGCCCAGTCAACGATGGGGATCGGACGCACCAGCTGACCGCCGCTGCGGAAAAATCCGAAAGGCAGAAGCATATCTCTTTCACCGGGTGTCAGAGGTGCTTGTGCCGGATCAAGTTCAAGTGTGTTGAAAATAAGCGACAGCATATCGGGGAACCAGTTGATTTCTCCGGCGAGCAGCCGCGTGACTGTGTTGACGGAATCGTAACCTGAAAGACGTGTGAGTTCTCCAGGGGTGGTGATACCGTATTTCATCATGCCGTCTTTGATGAACTCCCGCAATTCCGGGGTATTGCAAACAGTTTCCGCCGTATTTACCGGAGGAGTCTGCGGTTCAAGGAATCTTGCAAGTTTTTCCCAGTTGGCATCGCTGATGGACTTGACCCGTCCTGAAAGGTAACGTGAAATATTGGCGGCATCTATACCGCAGCGGCGGGCAAATTCTCCGGCGCCTCCGGCACGTTCTGCGGCAAGGCGCAGACGCTCACGCAGGGTGTCTGTAATTTTCATAACGGCAAATCCTCTGTTTGGTTTTGTTTCAAAGTTAATTTAACACGTTTTATGCACACTTGCAAGTTTTTTTTGAAAAATTTTGATTTTACGACTTGAAAAATTGCATGCATGCAATTATATTGTTATTGTAATCTCCCCTGATGAGACTGAATCAAGGGTTGGTGTGTTTTTTTTGCCCGTTTTATTGCATGCGTGCAACAAAACAAGTGATTAAAGGAGTTTTTTATGCAACAAATTAATGATCCGATGATTTCGTGCAACGGCAGAGTTTATTCTCTTGCGGGATTGAAATTGCTTTTGAAAGAGGTGACGAAGGGCGTTTCAGATGGAAAGAGTAAAATTTCAGAAAGGAAAAAGAAGAATGGGAAAGTTTGAAAGCGCGATTCTGCCGCAGCTGGAAAAAATCCGGGCAAGAATTGAAAGCGGTATCTCCTGCGCAGCACTTGCCCGGGAACTGGGAATTTCTCTCTCAACACTCAACCGCTGCCGGAAACAGCATCCGGAGTTCGGAGAACTTTTTGCAGATGCCGAATCCGCCCGTGATGATCTGGTTGAAGAGGCCCTGCTCCGTCGGGCGACCGGTTACGAAAACAGTGACGGCAAAGAAATTCCGCCCGATGTCCGCGCCGCAGTGTTCTGGCTCAAGAACCGCCGTCCCGAAGACTGGCAGGATCGCCGTGAAATCGCCCTGTCTGAACCGGTTAAGATAGAATTGAAACCTGAAGAAAAAGATCTGTAACAAAATGAAAGAAAGAATGAATGCAATGCTCTTCACCCGGTGTCATCCGGAGTATATCAAAAGTGAACGCATCTGGCGCCGCAGTGCCGCCGCTTATTCCGGCGGTGCGGAATATATTGAAGAGGCCCTGATACGGCACGTTTCTGAAATCGATATCGAGTTTGAAGAACGCCGCCGCCGTGCTTATTACTTCAACTATCCCCGTGCGATCGCCCGCAGAATCACTCAGTATGTTCTGGCACACGATCCGCAGCGCAGCGGCGGAGATCCGGAGCTGATTGAGGATTTCAGCCGCACCGGGTTGCGGGTCAATGAAGTCATGCGGCAGCTTTCCACGCTGCTCAATGTCTACGGCAGAACCTGGCTGATGGTGGAGTCCCCGAACTTTGACGGAAAAGTTGATCTGGAACGCGCCCGGCGTGAACGTCTGCGTCCCTACTGCCGCGCCCTGTCTCCTTTGCATGTGACCGACTGGGCATACGGAGATGACGGCAGACTGCTGTGGGTCCTGCTCAAAGAAAATGTGTTTGACAACAGTGATCCCTTTTCAACGCCCCGGCGTTACAGCCGCAGACGTCTGATTGAAAGGGACAGATGGCGGCTGTTTGAATCCTCAACTGCCGGTATCGCTGAAATTGCCGGCGGCGTCAATCCGGCGGGCTGCGTGCCGCTGATTGAAATCACGGAACCCGACGGTTTCGGACTGGATGCCCGGCACTGGTTTGAAGATGTAGTCCGTATCAGCGAGGCGATTCTCAACAACGAGTCCGAGGCGCAGATGAATGTTGTCAAACAGATGTTCGGAATGCTTGTGGTTTCAGATGCCTTTGTCCGGGGCGGCAAAAGCCGGCAGAACGGCAATTCAGGCAGCAACTTTGCCGCAACCGTGGCGCGTTCAGCCGCCATCGTGGAGTCAGTCGAAGAAAAGGGTATCAGCCGCTTCATCAGCCCGAGCGGCGTGGAAAATGCCGCCATCCGTGCCGAGAACATCAGTTTGAAACGGGAGCTTTATGATGTGGTGGGACTGGCGGTTCAATCGCCGTCACGAGAGGCGCAGACGGCTGAATCCAAAGCATGGGATTTTCAGAATGTCTGTCAGTTTCTCTCCGCCCGGGCGGATCTGCTGGAACAGGCTGAAAAAGCCGCCTGGAGTCTCATGCAGAAATTTGATCCGGGCATTCACATACCGCAGATTTCCTACAGCCGCAAGTTTGCCGTCCGCGATCTTGCCGACTCCATCGGAGGTCTGCTGCAGCTCAGGGAACTGGAATCCGGACCGTCATTCCGCCGGGCATTGTCCCGTTCGGCTCTTGATCTTCTGGATGCGGTCGGCAACGTGGGAAACACCGACCGCAAAATGATCCTTGATGAAATCGAAAACACTCAAACACAGGAATAAATGATGAAAGTCAATTACAACCAACTCATTCAAAAAATGCTTTCAGGAGAGTCCCTCAACGCTCTTGAACGTGCCGAACTTGAAAACTTTGATGCCGATTCTCTGATTCAGGAGAAGGAAAACGTCACCCGCGAAAGGGATCAGCTCAAGTCGGAACACATCAGCTTGAAGAGAGGACAGCAGCTGCGTGATATCGCACGGCGTTTCAATTGCAGCGATCCTGATTTTCTTGATTTTCTCGCCTCCAGGAACGGGCTTGATCTGGAGAACTCTGACGCCGTGGCGGCCTTTGTCGCCGACATGCAGAAAAGCAGTCCGCACTGTTTTTACTCTTCCGTTAAAAGCGGCGGCGGCTCCGTCAGCAGCGTTTCTGAAAGCGGAACACCCGACATTCCGGCACACGACCGTATCGGCAGAATCGCCGCAAGTCTTGCCGGAGCGCCGGAACAGCAGTAACAAATTTCAAAGAAAGGAAAAATCATTATGCTTTACACTTACAGCTTTGCCAACACCCGCCGCGATCTTGCCGATATCTTTTCAAGCGTGATCAAGGATGAACCCCGTTTTATCAGCAACTTCAAACGCGTTGCCGACGCCACCGCCCGGAAACACGAATGGCTTGAAGATCAGATTTCCGGTCGTGCCGTCACTGCTTTGTCCGCTTCGGGCAACACCCTGACCCTCTCTTCCGGAGAAGGCAAAAAACTCCGTCAGGGAACGCTTGTCACGCTTGAGGGGGATTCCGCGCTCTTTGCCGTCAAAAGTATCAATAAAGACGAAGTGACTGTTGAACTTGCCTCTGCCAACGGCAGTGCGCTTTCTGCTCTGCCTGCTGAGGGCGGTATCTTCAAAATCGTCTCCACGCCGATGGAGGAAGCCACCGTCAACGGCGATGGTGAAGAAAACTGCGCTCTTGCCGGAGTCAATTACAACTGCACTCAGATTTTCCGTAAAGAGATCGTTCTTTCAGGCAGTGCTCTTGCTGTCGGAGTCTGGGGTAATGCCGATAATCAGCTCAACCGTCAGACTGCCGTTGCTCTGGCAGATTTGTCGCGCGACCTCAACCGTGTCGCCCTTTTCGGCAGACGTATTGAGGTTTCTGCCGGAGTCCGCGGCGAAGCGGGCGGTCTGTATGCCTTTGCCACCGGTGCCGGTGCGCTTGAAATTGATGCCAAGTCTGCCGTTCTTGATAGTTTCCTTGTCAACGATGCCGCCCAGATGGTGATGGCAGAGGGCGGAGAACCCATGCAGATTCTGTGCAGCCCGGGACAGGCGCGTGTCATTTCCTGCGAATACAAAGACCGTCTTCAGGTTCTGCGCTCCGACGACCGCCGCGGTGCCTACGTTGCCGTGATCGTCAACGAGATCAACGGCAGAGGGTTGACTGTCATGGCTGATCCCGACGTGCCGGATACCGACTGCTGGCTGATCGACCCCAGCGGTTTCGGTCTCTCCAACCTGCGCGGACGCGCCATCTCTGACAGCGACTCCACCCCGAAGGGTTTTGACGGTATCCGCCGCACGGCGCTCGGAGAACTCACCTTTGAGTTCAAAAACGCCAAACAGCGCTGCTGCCGTATCAGAGGTCTTGCCGCAAGTGCCGCCGCACTGGCATCCTTCCGTGCCGCCTGATAAAACTTTTTTCTGCGTTCCCCGGAGATACTTTTCTCCGGGGAGATTTCTCTGAACTTCCACCGGAAAAAAAGGAGTATTCTGTGATATTGATTGAAACAGCACAAAAATACTTTAACGAACATCTGCTGGGTGAATTTTTTCTTGAAAGCGGAAGTGCGCTCTCTCTTGCCGCGCTCCGCATGGCTGAAAATGACGTAAGAACCCGGCTTGATGTTCTTCCTGATGAACAGGAGTCCGATTATATTGCCGCCGTCTGTGAACAGGCCGTTTTTCTGCTGATGCACAAAGATCATCTGATTCCCGGAGATAAAAATGTTGTCTCCGAAACCATTGAGGGACTGGGCAGTTTCACCTATGCCGGAAACGAAAAAATCTTTGCGCCCAGAACTGAAATCTTTATTGAAAGCATCAACAAACGATACCGTTCCTCCGCTTCAATTATCAACATCAACCGTGGGTGAAAATATGTCTGAAAACTTAGATTGCTACGGCAAATTTACGCAGTCTTCTGCCTGCAATGATTGCTGTTATTATGATTCCTGCCGTTATTACAAAGCCTCTGCGCCCGGTGTCAACCGGGGATTGAATTTGCCGAGTCTTGATTGCATAAGTGACTATTGTTCCACCCGGCGCAGTTCCGAACCTGTTCCGGGAGAGGATGATAGTGAAAGCAAAGCGCAGGAGCGTGTTCTTACGCTCTCTGAACTTGCTCACTTTTTCCGCTATCTTCTGGAGCTTGACAGTTACACGCTGGAAATACTCCGCGAAATCATCGCGCCTGTTTCCGGTAAAAAGTGCAATATTGCCGATTTGTGCAAACTGCATAACGTCAGCCGTCAATCCATGCACCGGAAAATTTTCAGAGTGATATTCAAACGTCCTGAATTGCGGCAGCTTCTGCGCTCCACGCTTGACAGACTGCCGCCGCGTCAAACCGTCTGAGTAAAATCATGGCAGATTTTGAATACACAGCCGCCCAGAAGGCGGCTTTTTCACTGATTTCAGGCAGCAGTAAATACATCATGCTTTTCGGCGGCAGCCGGTCGGGAAAAACCTTTGCGCTCTGCTGTGCGCTGGCAATCCGCGCACTCAAAGCCCCGGGCAGCCGTCATGCGGTCATCCGCCGTCACTTCAACGGTGTAAAAACTTCGATCGGTATGGATACTCTTCCCAAAGTCATGAAACTGCGGTTCCCTGAAGTGAAATACACATTCAATAAAAGCGAAAATTATTTTTCTTTTCCCAACGGTTCGGAAATCTGGCTTGCCGGACTTGATGATGCCCAGAGGGCAGATAAAATTCTCGGCAAGGAATTTGCAACCGTGTATTTCAACGAATGCAGTGAACTTGATTACAGCAGTGTGATGACTGCATTGACCCGTCTGGCTCAGAATGTCCCCCGACTGCGGAACAAGGCTCTCTTTGACTGCAATCCGCCGGGAAAAACGCATTGGACTTACCGGGTATTCATTGAAAAAGTCGATCCCGTTGACCGCGTGGCTCTGCGTAACGCTGCGGACTACGCCGCCATTAAAATCAATCCGCAAGACAACGCCGCCAATCTGCCGTCAGGATACATTGAAAATACCCTTGCCGGTCTCCCCGAAAAACAGCGGCGGCGTTTTCTTGAGGGGAGTTTTTCAGATGAATGTGCCGGAGCTCTCTGGAAACAGAAAATGCTGGATGACACAAGAGTTATTTCTCTGCCTGAACTTGAAAGGATCGTCATCGGCGTAGACCCTGCGGTCACCGCCGGAGAGAAAAGCGACTTAACCGGTATCGTCGCCGCTGCACGCGGCACAGACGGCAGATATTATATTCTTGCCGACCGCAGCTGCCGGGGTTCTCCGCTTGAATGGGCTAAGGAAGTCGTCAAATTGTACAACGAACTTGAAGCAGACAGAGTTGTCGGAGAAGTCAACAACGGCGGAGACTTGATCGAAAGTCTTTTGCGCGAATTTGAACCGGATATCTGTTTCAAAGCGGTGCGTGCTTCACACGGCAAAATCACCCGTGCCGAGCCCGTTGCGGCTCTATACGAAAAAGGAAAAGTCTCCCATCACGGCATCTTCCGCGAACTTGAGGACGAAATGACCGGATACTCCCCGCTTGTTTCCCTCAAATCCCCCGACAGAATGGACGCCCTCGTCTGGGCACTCACCGAACTGGTTCAGCCCCTTCCCCGCTTTTTTGTTGTTTGAGAAAGATCTGAGGGAACCGGGGGGAGGAGGAAAAACTTTTTTTCACGTGAAAAAAAGTTTTTCCTCCTCCCCTCCGTCCCCCCTCCTCTTTTTCAAAAGGTGCTGTTCCCTGTATATTATTCCCGGTTATCAAATAGCAGCAGCTCCCTTTGGCGAGAATGGGTATTTTAACTCGTCGGAGCCAAAGGTGAAGAGCTGCTGCTTGACTGATAGCTGAAGTGATGCTAT
>SUVX01000079.1 GCA_015061725.1 Lentisphaerota bacterium | reverse complement strand
ATGATGTGCCGCAGGGGTGTGCTTTGCTTGCTTGATGGCAACGGCGGTGTGCATGTTGCGGGGGCGTGACGCTTGTGTCGGACCTGTCGGACCTGTCGGACCTGTCGGACAAGTTGGTGCGTCACGGGATAACCCGTGGGTGTGCATGCCGCTGTGGGGTGGGACGCAGGGGGCAGATTTACCGCAGGGGTATGCATTGCTTGCTTGATAGCAACGGTGGTGTGCAGGCTGCGGCGGTGTGGCGCAGGTGTCTGACCTGTCTGACCTGTCGGACCTGTCGGACAAAATGGTGCGCCACGGTATACCCCCGGGGTGTGCAGGGCGCTGTCTGGTTTGGCGCGGGGCGTAAATGTGCCGCAGGGGTATGCGGGCAATGTGATGGCAACGGTGGTGTGCGGGCTGCGGGGGCGTGCCGCTTGTGTCGGACCTGTCGGACCTGTCGGACAAAATGGTGCGCCACGGTATACCCCGTGGGTTTGCATGCCGCTGTGTGGTTTGGCGCGGGGCGTAAATGTGCCGCAGGGGTACAATAGCAAACGGCGGCGAGACTCGAAGAGTCAGCCGCCGCGCCCACGGGTAAGTCTGTGAGGGATTTTTAAGGGACTCTTCCCTTAAACGGTCGGGCAACGCACCCGACCGCTACTTGGCTTTTTTTTGCCAAGCTTTTTTTTCACCTGGAAAAAAAAGCGGGGCGGCGGCGAAGGGAGAGATCCGATGCCATGCCCGGGGGGACCGGGTGCCGCCCCGCGGGGTGTGGGGGGCTTGAGAAAAGCTCAGAGGGAAATCTTGCCGAGAACGGCGGCAACGATAGCAATCAGAGCGAGAACCAACATTACAACAACTGCTATAATTTCCTTATGAGTAAAGACTTTGCGGAAAGTTTCCTCAGGGTGCTCCAGAAGAAAATCCGTTCTTGCCTTGATAAAAACCGGGATACCGATGACCATGAAACAGAAGGCAGCAAGGAGATAAACCAAACCTGCGGCGTAAATCATCCAGAGGGCGTAGATGCTGCCTGCAACACCGCAGATAAAGGCAAAATTGCGGCCGATACCAAGATGTCCGGGGAAGGTTCCATCGGCACAAATTTTCCAAAGATAGAGCGTACAGGCAAGATAGGGCGGCAGAATCATAACAGCGGTAATGGAGAGCATGGTGTTCCAGGCATTGTTGGCGAAGAGGACAAAAATCATAGCCAACTGCATAATCAAACTGGTAATCCACAGGGAAACACTGGGCGCCTGATTGCGGTTTTCGCGCTTGAACATTTTGGGGAAAGTTCCGTCAAGGGCAGCGGCATAGGGAATCTGGGAAATCATAATCGTAAAGGCAAGCCAGCTGGTCAACAGGGCGATGATGACACCGATATTCATAATATCCCCTCCCCAGGAACCATGAACGGCACTTTGCAGCAGAGGCGCGGTGGAGGGATTGGCAAGAGCGGCAAGACGGTGCTGAGTCATGTATCCGAAGGGCAAAACAGAGAGCAGAAAATAAATGGCAAGACATCCGAGGAATCCGAGAACGGTGGCTTTGCCGACATCGGACTGACTTCTGGCTCTGCCGGAAACGACAACGGCGCCTTCAATACCGATGAATGCCCAGAGGGTGACAAGCATGGTGGATTTGATCTGTCCGAGCATGGAGCCGAGAGGCATGATTTTTTCGGCAGGGATATGGGCTTTTCCAAACATATCAAACGAAAAGGTACTCCAACGGAAAACAAAGAGCATGACAAGAATAAATAATGCAATCGGCAGAAGTTTGCATACGGTTCCGATTGTGTTGACAATGGCTGCTTGACGGACACCGCGCAGAACGGCAAAATTCATAATCCAAATGACAATGGAACCGCCGATAATGGACCAGAGATTGTTTCCTCCGGTGAAATATCCGGGAAAAAAGTAATCAAAAGCATCCATTAACAGAACCGCATAACCGACATTGCCGAAAATGTTGCAGAGCCAGTAGGACCACGCCATCTGAAATCCGGCAAAACGTCCGAAGCCGAGCCGGGCATAGGCGTAGATACCTGTGGTGGCATCGGGACGGACAACGGCAAGAACTCTGAATGTATTGGCAAGGAAAAAGATGCCGATTCCGGTAATAATCCACGCTGCAATAACAGCGGCAACGGAAGCATCCTGAGCCATATTCTGCGGCAGGCTGAAAATGCCTCCGCCGATCATGGCACCGACAACAAGGGCGGCAAGGGAAATAACACCGAGTTTTTTCTGTTCACCGTTCATCACAAAGACCTCTTACTTTTTCTCTCCGGAATTGAAATACAACATGAACCATTCGGGGACAGGTTCAACTTTCACCAGAGCACGGCAGAGCGGACTCCCGGAACGATCAGCAGACAAAGGCTCGTCGGACGGGGAAGCGCCATCCTGCTGAACGTCAAACAGCAAAGATCTTTTGTGCATAACAAAACTCCTCCTTCATTGAACCGCATAAAAAAACATCCGGAACAGGCTCCTCAACCTGCCGGAAATTACTGCGGTCCGCAATTTCTCTTCTCTGTTATTCATTATAAATCATTACAGAAAAATATCAAGAACAACAACCCGGAAAAATAAAAAAATATTGATTTTTCTGCTGTTCATGTTATATTATCAGCATTACCTTATACTAAAAGAGAGAATATCATGGATATCACAAAACTTTTGGAGAATGCTTTTTATCTTCTTGCGTTGTTGAACCCGGCAAGTAAAATCATGTTTCTGGCGGCGTATGAACCGAAACTCTCCGGACGGCAGAACTTTGAGCTCTCGTGGAAATCTTCAACTGCCGCATTCGTCATACTGTCGATCCTTGCTGCCGCAGGACATTTTATCCTGAGCCGCATTTTCAGAGTGGAAATCTATTCTCTGCAAATAACCGGCGGACTGGTCGTTTTTGTTATCGGATGGGCTGCCGTCAATGAAGGAAAGTTTATCAAAAAAAGCAATAACAGTGCTCAGAATACAATCACAGATATTTCTCTTGTCCCCCTTGCCGCACCTTTGATTGCGGGTCCGGGAATGATCGCAGCCGCAATCGCAACAAGTGTTGCAGACGGTTTTCTTGCAACGACGCTTTCGCTTGCAATCGCTATTTTTATAAATTTTCTGCTGATGGTGTGTTCGGCAAGCATCAACCGCTTTCTCACAAAAACCCACATGCTGGGTCCGCTTATCCGCCTCACGGGACTGGTTATTTCAGCCGTAGCAATGCAGATGATCATCAACGGAATAAAAGTCTGCTTTTCTCTGAAGTAAGTCCCCTCCCCTCAAAGGGAGGCAGACACATGTGCGCTTTTACCGGGCGCAGATACCGGAAACAAGCAGTTTGACGCCGACAAGAATAATGGCACTTCCGCCGCAGATCAACATGATCCATTCGGGGAAAACATCTTTGCCCAGGCGGGCAAGGCGGTGTCCGCAATAAACACCGGTAAAGGAAATAATTCCGGTCACAATGCCCATGGCGGCACAGGGAAACAGAAGCGGTTTTCCCGCAAATGCAAGACCTGCTCCGATGGCAAACGCATCTATACTGGTCGCAACGGCGGGAAGAACGAGGGCTTTCAGCGCAAAAAAATCAAAGGTTTTACATTCAATCTGTCCGGATTCACCTTTTTTCTGCCAGCCGTCATAAGCCATTTTACCGCCGACAAAACAAAGCAGGGCAAATGCAAGAAAGTGTCCGAAGTTTGACACAAAACCAACAAGTATCCCCGCCGCAAAAAATCCGGCAAGCGGCATGAGAAACTGAAATACACCGAAAAACAACGCAGCACGGCAGGCATTGCGCAAAACTTTGCCGGTACGGTCGCAAAAAGATCCGCTTACAGAAACGCTGAGGGCATCTATTGATACCCCCAGCGCAATCAAAAGAACTTCTGTTATGTTCATTTAGAAAAGCATGCTCATAATGGCTTTCTGGACATGCAGACGGTTTTCCGCTTCATCAAAGACGATGGAACGCGGAGAATCCATAACATCCGCAGAAACCTCTTCTCCGCGGTGTGCAGGCAGACAGTGCAGGAATTTTGCATCCTTTTTCGCATACTCAAAGAGTTTGGAGTTGACCTGATAGGGCTGGAAAATTTTCATGCGTTCAGCACGTTCTTCTTCAAAGCCCATACTCACCCAGACGTCGGTGTAGAAGTAATCCACGCCCTCTGCCGCCTTGATGGGTTCCTTTTCCCAGATGACGTTGGGGGCATTGCCGGCAACATTCTGATTCATTCCGACACTCTCGGGACTGCAGATAACCAGTTCGATTCCGGTCAACTTTGCAGCAAGAATCAAACTGTTGGCAATATTGCTCTTGCCGTCACCGTAAAATGCCACGCGGATGGAGGAATCCACCTTGCCGCTGTATTCCTTGATCGTCAGCAAATCGGCAACAATCTGACAGGGATGATAGTCGTCAGTCAGAGCGTTGATAACCGGAATACTCGCAACTCTGGCAAGTTCTTCAATTCCCGCCTGAGAGAAAGTACGGATAACGATACCATGCAGGTAACGGCTCAAAACATTGGCGGTATCAGCAATGGTTTCTCCGCGGCCGACCTGCATTTTACCCTGATCCAGATAAAGTGCCGTTCCGCCGAGTTCATTCACGCCGACCTCAAATGAAACGCGGGTACGGGTGGAGGACTTTGCAAAAATCAATCCGATGCTCTTGCCGGAAAGCGGCGTATAAGAAACTTTGCCGCGCTCCTGTTTGAGCTTGGTGGAAAATTCAAAAATCTTTTCCAGATCGTCTCTGGTCAGATCATTCAATGTCAGCAAATCTTTTTTCATTTCAAAAACTTCTCCTAAAAATTATTTGCCGCAGAATTCAGCAATGGCGGCAACAATCCGTTCAATGGCGATGTCCGCTTCTTCGCGGGTAATGGTCAGCGGCGGCAGCAGACGCAACACGTTTTCTCCCGCAGTCAGAGCGACAAGATTACGTTTAAGACAAAGTGACAACACCGGTCCGGCAGGCTGATCCAGAACCACACCGATCATCAGACCCCTGCCGCGGACACACTGCACACACGGAAAATCTTTTGTCTCTTCAGCAAGGCGTTTCATAATGTATTCGCCCTGCTCACGGCAGTTTTCAAGGACTCCATCCTTATCAAACGCCTCCTGCACCGCCAGTGCGGCAGCACAGGCAAGCGGCGTTCCGCCGAATGTTGAGGCGTGGTGTCCGACCTGGAGAATATCCGCATATTTTTCAGCAACGATAAATCCGCCCATCGGATAACCGTTGGCAATCGCTTTTGCCATTGACAGCACATCCGGCTGAATACCGAAACTCTGGAATGCGAAGCGCGTTCCGATTCGTCCCATGCCGCACTGCACTTCATCGCACAGCAGCAGAATATTTTTTTCATCGCAGAACGCACGCAGCTCTTTGAGATATTCAGGATCCGCCGGAAGAATTCCGCCTTCACCCTGCACCATCTCAATCATCACCGCACAGACCTGAGGAGTCCACGCCTTACGCACCGCTTCAATGTCATTGAAAGGAACCTGTACAAATCCGGGCATATCCGGTTCAAAGCCTTTGCGGTATTTTGCACGTCCCGTTGCGGCAAGCGTTGCAAGTGTACGGCCGTGGAAAGAGTTATCCATGGAAATAATAACATTTCTTCCCGTCTCATTACCGAACTTACGCGCAAGTTTAATCATGCCTTCGTTGGCTTCTGCACCGGAGTTGCTGAAGAAAACTTTTCCGGGGAAAGACTCTTTAATCAACTTTTCCGCCAGACGGGGCATCAGTTCGTTCATATAAAGATTGGAAACATGTACCAGTTTTTTCGCCTGCTCGCAAATGGCGTCGGTAACGCGTTTGTTACAATGACCGAGGTTGCAGACGGAGATGCCGGAGGCAAAATCAAGAAATTCATTTCCTTCGTCATCCCACAGGCGTGCGCCCTCACCCCGGACGAACAACTGCTTGGGAGCATAGGTCGGCACGACGTAATTTTGAAAGCGTTCAACGGTTTCGTTGTACAGGGCACTCATGGTTTGACTTCCTTAAATTTATTAATAACTGTAAAGTGAAATAGATAATATAACACATTTCCCTGAAAAGTCAAACTTTTTTTTCAGGTTTCTGTTTCTGATGGCAACGGGGGTATGCGTGTTGCGGGGGCGTGGCGCGGGTTTATGGACCTGGTGGACCTGATGGACCTAATGGACAATGTGGGAGGCGCCATGGGATACCCCGTGGGTTTGCAGGGCGCTGGGTGGTGGGACGCAGGGGCAGATTTATCGCAGGGGTATGCGAGGCAACTTGATGGCAACGGCGGTGTGCGAAACTGCGGGGGTGTGGCGCTTGTGTCAGACCTGTCTGACCTGTCTGACCTGTCTGACAAGATGGGTACGTCACGATATACCCCGTGGGTTTGCAGTGCCGCGGTGGGGTGGGACGTAGGGGGCAGATGTGCCGCAGGGGTAATGCAACAGGCAGATTTACCGCAGGGGTATGCAAGGCAACTTGATGGCTGCGGGGGTATGCAGGCCGCGGGGGCGTGACGCTTGCATGAGAATTATGAGAATTATGAGAATTATGAGAAGGATATGGGTGCGTCATGGTATACCCCGTGGGTTTGCCTGCCGCTGTTTGGTTTGGCTTGGGTGTTAATGTGCCGCAGGATAATTATTGCCATCGGCGCCCCAAATAAAACCACAGTATTCACAGTATTCACAGTATTCACAGTATTCACAGTCAGCGCCGCCCGCAGCGGCACAGCAAACCGCAGTTGCCATGCAAAATTTTGGTGCCAAGAGTTACCGCTGGGTAGTGCTGCGGTAACGGCGGCGATACTCGAAGAGTCAGCCGCCGCGCCCACGGGCAAGTCTGTGAGGGATTTTTAAGGGACCCTTCCCTTAAACGGTCGGGCAACGCACCCGACCGCTACCCGGCTTTTTTTGCCAAGCTTTTTTTCACCCGGAAAAAAAGCGGAGGGCAACGCACCCGACCGCTACCCGGCTTTTTTTGCTAAGCTTTTTTCTACCGGGAATTGCCGCCGGGCAAACGGGGATTTTTAAGGGGCAAAGCCCCTTAAACGATTGCAGCAACGTCGCAATCGCTACGCGCTTTTTTTTGCCAAGCTTTTTTTTCTACCGAAAAAAAAGCGGTCAGGGGCGCCAGATGTAGTTGGTGAAACTTGCGGCGGGGAGCCATTTGACGGAGCCGTCACAGAAGAGGACGTTGGCGCCGCCGAAGTGACGGGAGCGGTCAACGGTACCGGTGCCGGAGTGTTCCATGGGCTGACCGATTTTGTAAGCGGCGCCGGAAAAATCGGGTTTGTGGGGATAATTGCCCGGAGCATAGTGAACGGAGTCAGCGGCAAGGAGAATATTGGCTTTGGACGGAATTTTTTTGCTGCCCATAAAAAGATTGTTCATACCGCATCCGTAACCTTTGAGAACAAGGGGACAGAGGGAAACATTCTTTTTTCTGCGGATACCGACAAGCTTATCAAGCTGAGTGGTCCAAACGGCTTTGACGGGTTTGCGGGCGTAGGGGGCGGGGAAATTTCCGCCGTTGTTTTGAGCGTAAAGAAACATGAGTGCGCCGACATTTTTCAGATTGGCGGCACATTGGGCCTGAGCGGCTTTGGCAAGAATCAGATCAAAATCGACGGCGCAGAGTTTTGCACATGCACCAAGAGCAAGGGCGGTGAAGTCCCAGGGCTTGACGGCGGGGAAATCTTTGACGGGAATGACAAATTTTCCCTGAAGCTTTTTGGCGTGTAAAAAAGCGGTCTGATGAGCTTTGTAAAATCCTCTGAGACGGGAAACGATGGTTCTGTAAGCAGCGGGGACTTTGACTTTGCCGGTTTTATCGGGAGAAACTTTGGCAATTTGAAAAGCAAAGGAGTCCTGTTTGCAGAGGGTAAGAAGCTTTTTGCTGAGGGCAAAAGCCGAATCGATATTGCCGTCAAAGAAAGCGCATATTGCCTGATGGTAGAGAGAATGCTTGTACAACTTGGCATTTTTTGCATACTTTTTGGCACATACGGAAAACAATTCAGCGGCTTTTCTGTAAGAATCGCAGTCACCGGCTTTTGCTTTTTCGAAAGCTGAATAAGCTTTGCGGAAGTCGGCGGGGAGAGATTCAAAACTGCTTCCGGCAGAAAAGGTAAAGGGGGCAAAAGCGGCGGGATTGTTGTTGTGTCCGTTGAGGGTGGGCGACCAGTTGCTGCGGCGCAGAATATTGCCGTCGATGTGGTTGCGGACAAAATTGGCGGTGATTTTGCGGTTGTCAAGAGCTTTTCCGTTAAGTCCGAAACGTTCAAGTGGGATCGCCATTTCAATGGACCAGGCGAACTGATGTTTTTTGATGGCGAACTTCACGTTGCTGTTCCAGGACATTCCCTGTCCTTTGCAGTGCAAATCAAAGACACCGCCTCCGGCATTGATGATGATCTGATACATTTTTTTGTTGTCGGCAGGGGTGAAGTTGAAGAACATTTCAACGGAGTCATCTTCCCAGATGTAGGGCTTGGCGGGCGCATCAAGACCTTTGTAGGCGGCTTTGAAACCGTAACGGTCCGCCTGACTTGCGGCAAAATGAAAGTAACAGTAGATATTTTTGTCATCATAGGCAAACCGGGCATCGGTACCGTCGGCGATTTGTTCTCCGGCAGAGGAGACAAACTTGTGGACGGGCAACAAGTTCCAACATTCACCTTTTGAAATAACGCCGTCAAGGACGGGGGCTTGGACAACTTTGAAACACTTGCCGTCGGGCTTGCCGGTGACCAGATTGTTTTTGACACGGTTCATCAGCGGAGCGATTTCGGCGCGGATCATATCAATCCGCTTGCGGTAAACGCTGTTTTTCTTTGTCTTTTTGCGGGCGGATTCAAGATAACCGCTGATTTCAGTCACATTACTTAAATTATAGAGTTTGCGATAAAGATCATTGTGACGGTCGGGGGTGTCGGTCGCCCAGATTTTTTCACAGCGTTCCCAGAAGTTCTGCATATCCCGGGCGGCAGGACCGTAGAATTTGGTGTAATAATCTTTTAAAAGAACTTCAATATCGGCGTTGGCATCCCACATCATGCGCGCCGCCATGTACCAGTTGAGATGATAGAGACCGGGCGTCTGGATTTTCTTTTCGCGGGTGAAATGCGGGGATTCAATGAACATACCGCCGCAGATACCGTTGAGTTTCTTACATTCCGTTGCAAAAATGCGGGTGATGGGAACGGGAACATTGCGGTAAAAGGGCATGGTTTCAGCCAGATTGAAGTATTCCCAGAAATAGAGTCTGCCGGGGGCCATGATCTTGCGCCATGAGGCAATGACATCATCATCACTTTTCCACAGAGATTTTGTACCGTAGAACATGGTCTTGCGGCAGATCATCACAGCGACATTGTCTTCGAGTTTTTTGATTTTGTCAGGCACCAGATAATAGCGGCCGTAGGCGCAGCAGCTGATGATTTTATCAGGATGGGTCTTTTTGACTTCTGCGGCAACTCTGTTGACAAAACCCCAGACGTAGTTGGAAAAGCGTCCGCGTTCGCTTGCGTGGTCGATCTGCTTCTGACAGTCGGCACATTCGCAGATGTGGTCAAAGGAGTCATTGGGCATAACGGGAAACATTTTCTGAGAGGGGTCGGCATCAAAAAAGTCTCTTGCTTCCTTGACAAAAGCCTTGAAAAGTCCGGGGTTGGAAAGACAGAGGTTTCCGTCACCCTGACATGAAAGGTCATAATCACGCTTTCCCTGATAGAGCGCCAGATATTCCGGGTTGGTGTCGCGGTATTTTCTCAGACGCTTGAAAGAGTGCTGAATATTGACGGGATATGCCGCACCGAATCCCGCACGGCGGTACCAGATCGTTCCTTCGGTGTGAGAGGGGAAGTCGCAGTTCCACAAGAAACGGTATTGAAAATCGGGCGCCTTGCTGTAAAAAGTTTTTTCCGGAATCGCAATGTTTTTGTTGACGGGAATGACTTCACCGAGTTCTCCGGGCATGAACCAGCGGATGCCGCAGAATTTTTCAAGGAAGGAATAAACGGCATAGAGGGTTCCGGTTTCTCCGTAACGGTTGATGCCGAGCTTGGAATTGTAACTTTGTTTCAGACGGAAGGGGTGACTGACACCAGCCATCTGTTTTCCGGCATAATCGCGTCCGCAGAGGACAAGTCCGTCTTTGACCGCCTTGACGATAAAGCCGTCAGCGGAAAGTTTTTTAACATTGATACCGAGTTTTTTTGTTCCTGCACTTTCGCCGACAAAAACGGAAGTTTTACCTTTGACAGGCGCATGAACGATTTGCAACTCCGCACCGCCGGTTTTTTTGATGTAATTCTGCAGTTCTTTTGCGGCATACTGCACCATGCGGGGAGCTTTTTTGTCAATAACGATAACGGCGCTGGGCTTGCCGTTTTTTACAACATCAATATTTACCGCTGCAAGAAGCAGGGGAAAAAGACCCGATAGAAGGAAAAATTTTTTCATACATGATCCTTTAAATCAGTTGGTGGTGGAACCCCAGAAAGCACGGGCATCCGTTCCCTCTTTGCCGGAACCCTGTCCGGCATACTGCTCACTGCGGTTTTCAACGTGGAAGTCAAAAAAAAGCGCATTAAATGTTTTCTGACCGCCGTGACGCACATCAATAATATAGGTTTTTTTGAACGTCAAATGACAGACTTTGTAGTTTGCCCCATCCGTCGGGATGGATTCCGCCAGGAACAGGCGGCGGCTGGGGTTTTGGATATTGATGCGCTTGCGCCAGACGTAATTGGTCATGGAGTGGATATTCATGCCGTAATGAGATGCCTTTTCAGCGGCGTCCGTATTGGGCATGACATAAGCAGGACAGCGCCAGATGGAGTTGCGTGCGATCTGAAAATCTTTTTTATTGGGATTGGCGTCTGTTTTCAATCCGGCATTGCGGATGTAACTGCGCCAGGTCCAGGATGGCTCCTGCTGATACATAACCGGCAGATAATCATCCCAGGCATCACTGTACTGATTGAATACCCAGCCGACCTGTTTGAGATTGGATACGCAACTGGTTGTTTTGGCGCGTTCTCTTGACTGCTGTAACGCAGGCATGAGCATGGCCGCAAGAATGGCGATGATGGCAATGACAACCAATAGCTCGATCAGCGTGAACGCTGATCGAATGAAGCACGGCTCCGCCGTGTGAAGCGCAGCGTTGCTGCATGAAGCGTTTGCGGCACTCTCCGTATGTTTCCGTACACATCCGTATTTATCCGTACAAATAAAGCCTCTGAAAAAATCACGGCAGAGTTGTGAAGTGATCTCCAGCAGTTTTGTAAGAGTAAAACAATTCTGCTTCACCCGTTTAGCAGTTTCGTCAGCTGTCGCAGGAAAAAATGGTTTCTGTGCTTTCATTTTTGCTCCTTTTTAGTTTCTGGTTTGTCGAAAAATATAATCATCAATACAGATAACACATTGATTTATTTGAGCTGAACATCAAATGGAAAACTTTTCCGGCAGATATAAGAACTTTCAATTTTTTTATGCGGCAAATCATCAGACGGATTTTTGATGGCATCAAGTATCAAGCGGGCGCTGGTGTATCCAGCCTCTTCCCAAAGCGGTTCAATGGTTGACAGATACGGTTCTGTTCCGGGGAAGGGACACTTTTTTTCAGTATTGCCGTAGCCGATCACAAAAATGTCTTTGCCCACTTGGAGCCCCTTGGACTGCAATTCATCGCAGACACCGAAGGCGCTCATATCTGAAGAACACCAGATGACTTTTTTCCTGATGACTTTTTCCCAGTTGGCGGCGATGTTGTTCCGGGCAAGCCAGTAGGCATAAAATTCACTTTGCCGGGGATGTTCCAGAGGAAAGAGCAGCTTTTCCAGGAAAATGCCGGAGGGGATATATTTCTCAATGGCCGCTGCTTTAAAAAGGGTGTTATCGCCTTCCGGACCGAAAAAAAGAACTTGGGAATACAGTTCCTGCGGCATTGCCTTCCAGATACGGGATGCGGCAGGATTCTGGTCTGTTTCAACACTCATAAACCCCGGAAAAAAACCCTCCCAGTTATTGTTAAATGACAGGATCGGACGCCCGGAGTTGCGGAACGCATCAAGGGTTTGTTCTTCCAGCAGCGGGGCTCCCAGAATGTAGCCGTCGGCGGTATCGGACATCAGAAAATTTTTAACTTCCTCTGCCTGTGTGTATTGGGTTTCTCCCACCCACAAAATGGCAAGATTGTATCCATGCTTTTGCAGAATGGAACACACGCCGCGGATATAAAGAGCAAATGAAGAGTTGCACAAATCCCGTTCAATGGCTCCCAGGATCAAACCGATCTTGAACGTCTTGTTCTGGGCGCACCCCTTGGCAGCTACCCGGGGACGATAATTCAATTTGTCGCAGATTGCAATGATTTTTTCCCGCTGCTCTCTGCCGACACGTCCGCCGGAATCCGGATTCAATACCCGGGACACCGTTGAAATATTCACGCCGGCGATTTCAGCTATTTCTTTGATTGTAATGCGTTTTTTCATAAAATTCAAATGCCCTCTCTGACAAATATAGCACAAGTTTATTCCTTGCGCAAGCGCTTGCGCAGAAAAAAGAAAAAAAATTTTTTCAGCGTGCGTTTAGTATGTCCGAAAAACAACGCTTGCGTAACGCTGCTGGGGCGTATTGTCTTTTCAGGTAACAGTAAACGCACATTGTATGCTCAAGTCCCAATACTTACATCCGAAAGAAAACTGTCAAATTCACTGTTTGTCAGACTAAACGCACGATTTTCTACCCTCAACGTGCATTTACTATTACAAACGTGCGTTTACTTTGTCAATTCACCAAAAAAGAACCGAATGTCGATAAACGACAAAAAATCAGATTTTTTTTAAATTTCGTTTGACAAAAGAAAAAACAATGTTATATTAAGAACCAATTTCGCATGAAACACAATATTTATCAACAATTTATTACAGAAGGGAGGACTTCCATGAGCAAGCTTATTTTGACTTCGGCGAACAGAGAAGTTCTCCTTTGTTTTTGCGCGGCCTGACCAACACGGCACACGCAATGACGGGAAACTTTTTTCCGTCTTTTTTTATTTTCCCTTTTTTAAGACTCACGGAAAGCAGGATGAGCAAAAAACAGGAGGAGTTGTGTGCCTGTTTTGCAGCATTGTTCTGCTTTGCTGTGTCCTGATTCGCAAAATAATCATGTCTTAAACCCCACAAAACGTAAAGGAGAAACAACCATGACTCAAAGACAAGATTACAATGAATGTCCGCGCCGTCAAGTGCGTCTCTCCAATGTTCGCAACATTGGTATTATGGCTCACATTGACGCGGGAAAAACCACTCTCTCGGAGCGTATTCTCTTCTATTGCGGACGTAACCACAAAATCGGCGATACCCATGACGGTACCGCCACTATGGACTGGATGAAGGATGAACAGGCACGCGGTATTACTATTACCAGTGCCGCTACAACCTGTTTCTGGAAGGGACACCGTATCAACATTATCGACACGCCCGGACACGTTGACTTCACCGCTGAAGTTGAACGCAGTCTGCGCGTGCTTGACGGTGCTGTTGCAGTGTTCTGTGCCGTCGGAAAAGTCCAGCCCCAGAGTGAAACCGTCTGGCGCCAGGCTCAGAAATATGGTGTTCCGATCATTGCCCTGGTCAATAAGATGGACCGTGTCGGCGCTGACTTTCAGGGCGTTGTTGACGATATCCGCAACAAACTCGGTGCAACTGCCTTGCCGGTTTATCTGCCCATCGGCAAAGAAGAAAACTTTGAAGGCGTTATTGATGTGATTGCCGGAAAAGCAATCTGTTTCAGCAAAGAGGATAACGGTGCCAATGAGGATATCCGCGAACTTGATGACGATCAGCAGCTTGAACGCAATGAGGCTTTGAATGTTCTGGTGGAAACACTTGCCGATATTGACGAAACTGTTGCAGAACTTTATCTTGAAGATAAGATTCCCTCAGAAGATGAACTTCATGCAGCACTCCGACGGGCGACACTTGCAGGAAAAGTTGTTCCTGTTGCCGCGGCATCCGCTTTCAAGAACAAGGGCGTTCAGCCCCTGCTGGATGCGGTGACAAGGTATCTGCCAAGTCCTCTTGATGTATGGGATATCAAAGGTAAAGACCCGGAAACCGGAAAAGAAATCACCCGTCACGCCGGAGATATGCAGCCTTTCTGTGCGCTGGTTTTCAAAATCATGACCGATAAGCATGTGGGTAAACTTTATTATCTGCGTATTTATTCGGGCGTCGCCGCTCAGGGCATGACCGTTTTCAATCCGCGTACCGGCAGAGCTGAACGCATCGGACGCTTGCTCCAGATGCATGCTGCCAAACGCGAGGAACGTGAAGAGATCTTCTCAGGTGACATTGCTGTTGCCGTAGGTTTGCGCGATGTGACCACCGGAGACACGCTGTGTTTGGAATCCTGTCCGATTATTCTGGAATCAATGGTTTTTCCTGAACCGGTCATCTCTGTTGCCATTGAGCCGAAGAGTGCAGCCGACCGCGATAAGATGACTTCAGGACTGATTGCGCTGGCTGAAGAGGATCCGACTTTCAGAGTCCGCAGTGACGAAGAAACCGGCGAAACAATCATTTCCGGCATGGGCGAACTGCATCTTGAAATCATCCTCAGCCGTCTGAATGATGAGTTCAAGGTTGAAGCCGATACCGGTGCGCCGCAGGTTGCTTATCGGGAGTCTCTGCAAAAGAGTTCTTCAAGCGATATGCGATTTGTCCGTCAGACCGGCGGACGCGGACAGTATGGTCACTGTGTTATCAATCTGATTCCGCAGGAGCGCGGTGCCGGTATCGTCATAGAAAACAAAGTCATCGGCGGCAGTATTCCCAAAGAATACATCAAGCCGATTGAAAACGGCATTCGTGAAGCTGCCGCCGGCGGAGTCCTTGCCGGATTTCCGGTTGTTGACTTCAAAGTTGAAATCATCGACGGCAGTTATCATCCGGTGGACTCCAATGAAATGGCGTTCAAAATCGCAGGTTCCATGGCGTTCAAAGACGCTGCCCGCAAGGCGGGGATTGAACTTCTGGAACCGGTCATGGCGCTTGAACTCTCTGCGCCGGAGGAGAACACCGGCGATTTGATCGGCGATATCAACGGCCGCCGCGGCATCATTTCTGCGATGAATCCAGGAAACGGCGGTTTTTCTCTGATCAATGCTCATGTTCCGCTGGCGGAACTTTTCGGTTACGCAGGAGCGATCCGTTCGCTCTCCCGCGGACGTGCAAATGCCTCCATGGAATTTGCACACTTTGCCCCCGTTCCCCGGAACGTGCAGGAGGAAATCCTGAAAAAACGCGGATAACACCGCTTTTAAACGGCGTGCGGCAAAAATCACCCGCCGCACGCCGTTTTCTGTTCTTTGAATGCGAAAATTGCAAAAAAATTGCAAAAAAATGGTCACTTGACAAAGTAAACGCAAGTTTGTCAAAGTAAATGCAACCGAGCAGAAGTTGCTTGCGTTTAATCTGACAAAGTAGCGTTTAATCTGACAATTTTTTGGGGAGTTAAGCGAAAATC
>SUVX01000078.1 GCA_015061725.1 Lentisphaerota bacterium | reverse complement strand
AGCCCCGCATACCCCTGCGGCACATCTGCCCCCCCTGCGCCACACCACACAGCGCCCACGCAAACTCACGGGGTATATCGAGGCTTGCCTCGGCGTAGCCCGTCAGGGCGAAGACGGGCGCACCCATCTTGTCAGACAGGTCTGACAGGTCAGACAAGTCAGACAGGTCAGACTTAAGCGTCACGCCCTCGCAACACGCATACCACCGCAGCCATCAAGCTGCCTTGAATTACCCTAACGGTAAATCTTCGCCCGAGCCATACCAGACTGCGGCAGGCAAACCCAAGGGGTATATCGTGACGCCCCCATACACCTCTCATAAATCTCATAATTCTCATAATTCTCATGCAAGCGTCACGCCACCGCAGACAGCATACCACCGCAGCCATTAAGCAAAAAAAGGGCTGCCCGGTTTATCGGACAACCCTGTGAAATTATTTGCGGTGTCAAATCATCTTTCAACCAAATAAACTCTTGAACACAAAACTTTGCTGTTATCACGTTTCAGCGAAAGCCAGATTTGATATTTTGCTCCTTTAACGGCTTTATCACCGACTCTGAAAAGCAAAACCCAACGTCCGCCGAAAAGTGTGTCATCCGCTTCAAGCGATGACGGCGTTTTGTTGAGACAAATCAAATGATATTTTCCATCAACAGGAACTTCGCTTGCGGCAAGACGGCGGGTGTATCCGTATTTTTTACGGATTCTGCCGTAAATACCCAGATTGAAAATACCTTTACCGTCCCAATTTTCAGGAATGGCAACGCCGGAAACTGAAGAAGAATCTTTGACTGCGTATTTTCCCGCAGGATTGAAAACAATGACATTTTTTGCTCCGGCAAATTCAGCCGGAAGCTCCGCTTTCACCAGATCTTTTTTCAGATTCGCCGGAAGATTCTCTGCCGGAACAATCAAGATACGGTCACAGTAAAGCGTTTCTTTATCACCTTTGAGTGAAACGAAGAAATACCACTTCTGTTTCATGGTGGAGTTATCATCCAGCAGAATACAGCGCGTTCCCACATTGAAGTTGAGCCACCAGCTGCCGCCGTTGAGAATGGTGTCACGCGTGATGGTGCGCGGCGTTTTGCTCAGCAGATACCAGTTGAAACTGCCCTGTTTCACTTCGCTGTAAGCAAAGGCTCTGGAGACAAGCTGTCTCTTCGCCTGTCTGTCATAAAGTCCCATATTGAACTTTTTGCCGGCGGGGAAGTTTTCTTTGAAAGCACGATTGAGATTGGCTCCGGCACAAGAAAAGATGGTTTTGCCTTTTTCGGGCGTTTCCATGACAATCGTCTTTTTAAGAGCTGCCAATTCCGCAGGCAGGGGCAGAACTTTGCCGCGTGAAGTCATGTTTTTGCTCCAGGCGTCAAAACCTTTCCAATCGACATTGACTTTGCGGGTCTTTTTCAATTCCGCAAGGGTATTACGCATACGTTTGAGGCGCAAAGAAGTTTTATCGTTGAGTTTGGTAATGATCGTGCTGTCCAATCCCAGACGGAGCAGACGGGTGCGGAAAGCGTAGATTCCGGTTGCGGCTTTTTCAGCCTCATCCATTGCTTTATCCCAGGCAAGGAGATTTTTGCTGTTGAGGAAATCTGAATCCATGCTGCGGTAGTTCCATTTTCCGCCGCGTTTGACGAAATCGCGCATGGCAGTTGCCAGTCCGTCGTGATATTTTTTGACGGCTTTTGCGGCGGGTCCGTAGTAGGCAAAGATGTATTTATCCGCCAGTTTATCCGCATCAAGAGCCGGATTCTGGAAGAGTTTGAGCATGACATACGCCTGAAGTTCAGAGAAGTTGGTTCCGTATTTGATACCGCCGGAATCATGTTCAAAGTAGGAACCTTCAACTTTTTCTCTTGCCATCAAACGGATATCTCCCGCCAGGCGGTCGAGCATGAAGTTGGGCGTTTCAATAAAGAATTTATCGCGGTCGCGGTTGTAGGGACAGGGATAATGCCAGACCAGAATATTGCGGGTGATTTTCGTCCATTTGGTGAAATCATTGTAATCGGTGCGGTCAAATTTGTTGGACTCCCATGAACGGGCATAGTCGCCGTTGATCGGCGCAAAAATCAGCTGCAGATTTTTGGGCCAGTTCAATTTGATATTGGGCGGCGTCTGGGTCAAACTGCGCTGATAAGCAGTCGTGCGGAAAGGAATATGGGGATATTTCCGCGCAATTTCAATCGTGAAATCATACAGCGGTCCGCCTTTGGTTCCGTATTTTTTCTCAAGCGCAACGCAGTTTTTGCAATAACAGAGTCTTGTGGCAATATCGTTGGCACTGATTTGAACAACGCCGGAAAGACCGGTACGTTTTTTCTCTGCTTCATAAAACAAAACAGCATTTTTTGTCAACTCTTTACGCAGTTCGGGATTGGAAAGACACAAGTGCCAGTGGGGAACTCTCTTGCCGCTGGCATCAAGAGAAAAATATTCGGGATGTTCCTTGAAATACTGTTTGTTTTTAAGAAAGGGAAGTGCTTTATTGTGACTGATCCAACTGCTCTGCTTTTTAAGTCCGGAGGGGATGAGCATTGAAAAGGAGTGTTCTCCGACAAAGGTTTCAAAACGGGAGACGATACCCGGATTTTTGCCGGGATAGCGCGGCTGATTGGTACCGTGGATAAGAATATTCTGACGGTTGCGGTAAAGCGCAAGCGTCATGGTCTCTTTATCCACATAAAACCAGTTCATGATCGCGCGGGCGGGGAATGCGTAACGGGTCGTCTTTTTCATCTCGTTGAGCAAAAGCGTTTTCTGCTGAGGAATATACAATTCTCCGTGTGCGTTGAAAAAGATACAGCCGAACTGATTTTCGATCAATTCATAAACTGCCCAGAGCGTACCGTGCAGTCCGCCGCCGTAAAGATAAAGGTCTTTTCCGCGCGTTTCAATGACATTGACTTGATCTGCAAGAGTTTTGCCTTTGGCGTCTCCGATAAAGATGGCAGGACTCTTGGCGGCATTGACGATTTCAAAATCCGCAGAAGTGATTTTTTTGAGGAAAAACTGCAACTCTTTTGCGGCAAATTTGTCAACCGCAGTCGCTTTGGCGGGAACCACGATTTTATAGGCGGTTTTGCCGTTTTCAGCCAGACGCAGCGGCGCAGCAGAAAGAAGTGCCGCAGCACAAATGAGAGTTAAAATAAAAATATTGCGCATGTTTTGATTCCTTGTTTATTTGAGACCTGAACCATTGAATTTAATAAGGTTATAACCTTTGTCAATGTAATGAAAGGTAAAACCGCCTTTTTCAGTGGAACTGCCGTTTTTCTTGTATTCGGCAAACCATGTGGTATAAAGATCGCTCCAATGACCGATACTTCCTGCGTGTCCGTCAAGAAAAGTCATATTGGCAAAATTATTGTGTGCCGCATAAACGCCTTTGTCATAAGTTCCTCCGTGGATAAAGACCCAGGAGTTCTGCACTCTTGTCGCCAGAGTAACAGAATCCGCATAAATCATAAACTTTGTCGGATAACTGATTCTCTTGCTCGGCATCATGTATTCAGTTGTGGTGTGTTTTTCACCGATGCCGCCGGGGATATTGGTCCGCCAACGGGTGGTGTAGGTGTTGTAGGCATTGTTATAAGTACTTGTTGTTACAAATTTACCCGGTGCAATTGTCGGACAGGCGACAAAATCAGCAGGTTTGTTGTAAACGCCCTTGTTGATGAACCAACCGGCATACTGTCCGTTGTTATCATGCAGAAAATGCCAGCCGTCATAGTTGTCAATATAAAACTGGGCATAAGTTCCCAACTGTTTCAGATTGCTCAGACAACTTGCGGCGCGTCCGCGTTCCCGCGCCTGCTGCAAAGCAGGCATGAGCATCGCCGCAAGAATCGCAATGATAGCGATGACAACCAAGAGTTCAATCAGCGTGAAGAAATGCGTTCTTTTTGAATGGTGTTTTCTCATCGTTTTTTCTCCTTGATTTTTATGGGTAAATTAAAATTCAATTATTGTGGTACCATGGTAAATTTCAGAAACGCTGATTTCCTGACGGTCTGCGTCCCAGGTAAAGGGAACATCTTTTCCGCCGAAAACGACCCGCTGCGGAGACGTTTTGACAGCAAAAACAGCACGCCATTGTCTGACACGGCTCTCCGGATGCGGAGAAACGGTCAATGTAACAGTTTTATCGTTTCCTGTTAAAGTGATTTCTGACAACGCATATTTTCCCTGTTTGTAATCAAGGGAAATACCGTCATCTTCGTAATACTTGAAACAACTTGTTTCCTCTGACGGGTAACAGTAAATTTCAACTTCATCCACTTCACGCTCCTGACGGTACTGCATGACAGGACCCAGCGGAATGATCGCTCCTTTTCTCACAAACAAGCCGCCGCCGCGGTTTTCGGGAACCGCAACAGAAAGGGTCTGTTTTCCGCTGAAGTAACTGCCCTGCCAGTAATCTTTCCATTCGCCTTCAGGAAAATAGACTTCATCCGTAAAAGAACTGACCAGCAGAGAGGGTCCCAGCAGGTGTTCGTGTTTCAAACTGCGGCAGACCGGATCATTCTGAAACTCAAGCGCCGGCGGCAGCAGAAACGGAATACCATCCTGCGTGGTCTTGTACATACAGGAATACAAGTAGGGAATCAATCTTGATCTCAATGAAGCATAAAACCGGTGCATTTCAATGATTTCAGCTCCCCAAAGCCAGGGCATTTTCCAGGAGGAATAATTGTTGATCTGACTTAAAGGCAGCAGATAGCCGAAGTGGATACCCTCTTTTTTGTTTGCATCCATATCAACGGTGGTAAGCCCGTGTCCGACAAAGCAGGTGTTGAATATGCCGCACAAGGTGGAAAGTCCGCCGCCGGTATCGCCGGTCCACGTTGCCGCCCATTTCTGGAAAGTCGTCCAGCCGCAGGGATTGAAAATAAAGGGGCGGCGATTGGTGTGTTGCGCAAATCCCTCACTCATCTGCCGCATGAGCATCAGCGGGTAAAAATTATGGCACTCCGCATCAGTCATACCGTTGCCGTAAAGTCTGCCGGGATGATTGTTAACCTGATCAGAAGCATCTGTTTTGAAGAAGTCTGCGCCCCAGTCCACAAAACTTTTCAGGTGTTCAAACCAGGGTTCTTCAGGAATGGTGATTTTGTCGTCGTAACAATCCCGCCCCAGATGTTCGTCAAACTCTTCATTGTCGGTGATGACTTCACTTTTTTCCACTTTAAAATCTTTTGAAAGGCGGCGTTCCTCTTCGTAAGTCAAGTCATAATTGTCGCACAACCACAGTTCAAAGTGGTACCCCATACCGTATTTGATGGCATCAACAAAGGTGCGTTTGCGGAATTTGAAAGACTCCAGCATCAGCGGAAATCTGACCGGGTCCCATTTCTTTTGGGTGGAGTAGTCATAAGTGGTTTCCATCCAGCCGGGTTCCAAACCGATGACATCGCAGGGGATTTTGTGTTCGCGATAGCGGTAAGCATCTTCCACCGCATCTTTGGCATTGCTTATATTGTTGCAGATATGCCATAAACCGAAACTCCAGACCGGCGGCAGCGCGGGACGTCCGGTAACGGAAGTACAGGCTCCAAGCAACTCTTTAAAGTCTTTGCCGGTAAACAGATAAAGATCAATGATACCGCTGCCGTCAGAAAAAGATATGGTATTATTCTTTGCTGAATCCATATCAAAAATGCTCTTGTATGTGGAGTTGAGCAAAAGTCCGTATCCGGCAGTTGACATGAAAAACGGCACGCAGATATAACTTTTGACATTTCTCACCCAGCAGGAAATCTTTTCGCCGCGATGAAAAAAGCGTTCACGGCTGACGTCACCGAATCCGGCAAAATCCTCATCGGCAGAAACAGTGAAAGCTGCCGAAACGCATTTTTCATTAAAGGAAAGCTCCGTCTGTTTGAACAGAGACTTTTTATTGACATCAGTCAATTCAAAAAACGCCTGCTTTTTATCAAACAGCAAAGATCCCTTTGAACTTTCTATTTCAAGAAAGTCTGCATTGTTTTCAAACGCAACAGGATTTTCTTCCGGAACGTTTTCAAGATAGCCGTATTTCTCCAGCGCAGAAATCTGATTTTCCCTGCCAACAGGAGTTATGCGGAGATGAAATATCCCCCCTTGCAGCAGAGAAACCGACACCGTCCGGTCACAATGACATGTAAAATCAAATCTCATAACAAGAATTTTCCATATTGTTTATTGAATGACCTCTGAGTAATAGACAGGCTCATATCCGTTTTCAGTCAACATTTTGCAGACGGCGTCAACGCCTGCAAAATATTCAGGAATGTAACTGCGGTAATGCGCATAAGCGTACTGCTCATGAGAACCGATCAAAAACTTCTGCTGTCCGGAAGCGATCTTTTCAGAAACAATTTCCTGCATTTTACCGATATCAGAGAAGTAATGATTGAGAAACATATCCACGGGCATTTCAATCTGATCAAACTCAGGATTGTAAGCGAACGCCCCGCCTGAGCGTACCGCATAAAGTTTCATGCCTCTGCCGCGCAGAAAATGTCTGCCCGGAGGAAGTGCATCAAAGAAGTGAATGATCACAGGCGCGATCAGTGTTTTCTCTCCGGCAATACGCACCATCTCCTTTTTCCAGAGAGCATAATGCTCTTCAAGTTTTTCGGGGTGTACCTCTTTGTATGGGCGGTTGGGCTTTTCGCTGTCGGCGTGAAAAGCCAATCTCAGCCAGGAGGCATTGTCCTCAAACTCGGAACGGTATTTATCCGGAAAAAGAGAAAGGTCAAAATCCGGCTCATGAAAATTGTGTCTGAAACAGTTGAGGGTAAAAACCGTACCGTACTTTTCATGGATATTTTTTAAATTCTCCAGATAGAAGTGTTCAAAAATCGATGAACAGTTCTTTCTGAAAATATCCGTAAAAAAGAAAATGTTGTCATCAATGAAAAAATTATACATTTTTCCGTCAGGCATGTTCAACATTTTATACAGTCTCCTGTCATTTGAAAAGTTCGGGCAGAATCTTCCACGCCATCTTGGGACGGCGGTATTCATCCAGCAGTCCCTTGTTGTTGAATCCGCGCGGACGCATGACCATATAGTCCGTTCCCGTATAGGTGTTGCAGTTGCAGAAGAGCCAGAGCATGACACCGGACCATTCAGGATTGTTGCGGATGGACTCAACCACCTGTTTGATATATGCCGCCTGATAATCCTCTGACCACGGTGCGCCGCTGTGATCTCCGCAGATGGCGGCGGCGCCGATCTCGCTGACAAATTTGGGCTTGCCGGAAACGAGTTTTGCAAAGTTATCCAGTTTTTCCGGAATTTCCTCAAGTTTTTCAGTTCCGTACCAACCGGGATAGACGTTCATTGAAACGACATCGACCAGTTCGTGACAGATATCCTTTGCCGGACGGTTGGTTGCAAAACTTGCCGGACGCGTGGCATCCTCTTCGTGACAGACAGCCATGTAACGTTTGATGACGTTGTATGCTTCGGGCGTATCGCTCACGCATTCATTCAAAAATCCGTGGATGATCAGCGACGGGTGATTGATGGAGTTGCGGATCGTCAGGCGCAGCTGTTCTTCAAGGGTATCCACAAAGCGGGCATCGGTCAGGTCAACGACTTTATTGCCCCAGGCAAGGGGTTCCTCCCACACCATGATACCCAGTCTGTCGCACATTTCAAAGAAAAATTTTCTCTGCGGATAGTGACTGCCGCGGATAAAGTTGCAACCCGCCGCTTTGAGCATACGCAAATCATTGGCGATAAGAGACTCAGGCGTTGCCGGTCCGAATTCAGGATGACTTTCATGACGGTTGACGCCGAGGATTTTGACAGGCTGACCGTTGAGCAGCAGACGTTCTCCGCTCCAATTGAGAGTACGGATTCCGAAAGTTACCTCTTTTTCGTTGATTTTAATGGTGTGCAGATTGGGGCTTTCAGGACTCCAGAGTTTGAAGTCAGGCACATTCAACCGGAAACGCGGGGTATTTTCTTTTTTGCAGAAAAATTTTCCGTCAAAGGAAATTTCAAGGCTGGAAGCAGACGTTTCAACAACAATTTCAATTTCGCCTGTGGTATGATCCTGCGGCAGAACGACCAGTTTTTTAATTTCGTTTTCTTTTATTTCTTCAAGCGTCACATGGTCAAAGATGCCGCCGAAACCGTAGAAATCGTAAAATTCCCTGAAAAGCGGATGTCCTTCAAGAACATTGTCAACTTTGACAAGAAGTTCGTGTTCTCCGGGAGAGGAGACAAATTCAACTTTAAGCGGCGACCAGGCAAGGAAACTTTCTGCCAGTTCTTTTCCATCCCAGAAAACCTTTGCGTGAAGTCCGAAAGAGCCGATTTCAAGGCGCAGATTTCCGGAAGCAGTAACTTTGCGGCGGTAAAAAGCGTAACCGCGGCGGTTGAATTTCTGCTGCATGTTGTCAAAGCAGTCAGGAACAAAAGAAAAATCATTGTAAACGGGAGAAGCGGTATCTTTTTCGCTCCAGGCAAAATCCCAAATTCCATCAAGAATCATTTAAAAACCTCCTCAGGCAGTTCTATCATATAAGTTCCGCGGAACTTTTCGTGGAATGAGTCAAAAGAAATACGTTTACCGTCCTGCGACCAGCGCGGGTGCAGATCACAGCGGGTGCAGAAAAGAATATCCGGAGAAAAATAACGTCCAAGACTGTAACGGATATCCTTCTCTTCATTGTAAACGACCAGTTCACGGCAGCCGTCCGCTTCGGTGTAAGAGTCGGTCAGCAGCAGTTTTTTATCGGGAGAAAACGAACAGTGACCGTTGGCAGGCAGTCTGTCGCGCGCAAAAATGCGGGGAGAGTTTTCTCCGACTTTGTAAATGCGGTACTGGTCTCCGCCGTTGGGCAGACGGGAGTAGACGATCAGTTCTTCATTGTTTTTCCAGGTGTAATGCGATGCATGAAAATCAATCGGCAGTTTCCATAAGTCTGAGCCGTCAATATTGCAGGTGAACATGCGTGTCACATAACTTTTCACTCCGCGCCCCCAGGGACCGTAAATGCGGAAACGGTGCAGAAAAGCGACTCTTTTTCCATCGGGACTGATGGTCAAATGATTGACCCAGTTCACATTGCCGTCAGCCCCCGGCGCATAGAAGTCATCGACCAGCTTCTGCAGAGATACGATCAGTTTGCTTTCTCCGGACTTCAAATCAATCAGAAACACGCCGTCGTCATCGGGAAAAGCGTGCAGCATGGAAGAATCGTTTCCGCCGGGATAACCATACCCCGGGCGCTCCACATCCAGACGTGAAAAATTCAGCGACAGCGCATAACGTCTGTCTGCTGAAAGCGTATAAACAGGGCGGGAGTATGTTCTGCCGTCTGACAGGCGGGCAACGAAGTGATCGTCTTCAATATCGTTCCAGATCAGGGTATCATCGTCAAAAAACTCCAGCATGGAACCCTGCTGCCAGCACCAGGAAAAGGTTTCTGCGACTTTATCAAATCTGCCGTTGCGGAGAATGCCAATTTCAGCCTTATCTCCGAAACGGGGATGTTTCCCGGCAAAATCAACTTTATGAACGGGGTGTTCACCTTTGCCGTTCCAGGGGAACTTGTCAAAGTATCCGTAAAAATAGTGTGCGTCCTGCGGGGTAAGCCGCTTTTCCAGACCTTGAAATTTCACATCCATAAAAAAGAATCCTTTTTTTGAGTTTCTTTCAACAGATAATATAGTCAAAAAAATCCGGGAAGCAATAGCACTGACAAGTAAATTTGTAACAAAATCCGGACTTTTTGCAACTTTCTTCCCGCAACAGCGTTTTTCAGCCATTGTATTTTGTCTTCATGCAATTTATATTAGATATCAGGTGATATTCAAAAGGACAGAAAATCTGTAAAAAATGCAGCGATACAGACATTTTGTAATGGCTCCGCGCTATCTTGCGACCGGCTTTTTCGTACGGGGATCCGGACACTTTATCATCACGCAAAAAGAGTTGGTAAAGCAGGCACAGCACGGAGAGATATTCTGGTGCGCCCGGGGCAGCGGTACTGTTTTTTATCAGGAGAAAAAGTATCCGTTTTCTCCGGGAAATATCTTTTACTTTCCGCCCGGTTCGTACCATGATTTCACGCCGTCAGAAAGCGGCTGCGATTACTACTGGCTTTCTATTGAAGGAGAAAACACCGGCGTTCTGTTTGCCTCTCTGGGTATTGAGCCGGGTATTTCTGAATCGGGGACCTGCCCTGAAGCATTGTTTGAACAGCTTTCAGTCTGTCTGCGCAACAGCATCCGCGAATCCCAGCTCAAAGCACTGAGTATCGCCTTTGAGATCCTGACGCTTGCCGTTTCTCCAAGCGGAGAAAAAACGTCGGCAATGGAGCCGATCAAAGAATATATTGATCAACACTTCTGCGATCCGGAAACAGATATCAACGGCATTGCCCGGCATTTTTCAATGCACCGTGTTCAGCTGAGCAGAAAGTTCCGCTCCCGCTACGGCGTTGCGCCCGGGGAATATCTCACTTCTCTGCGGATACAAAAAGGCATTGCTCTGCTGACCTCAACGGAACTTGCCGTCAAAGAAATCGCAGAGCAATGCGGTTTTTCAAGTGCGGACTATTTTACCAAATCCATCCGCAAAGCCATCGGAATCCCGCCGGGGGCAGTCCGCAACGGACACAAATAATTTACGGATTCACCTTATTGACATAAGTGATGATATCCTCAAACGCCTCCAGCTGGATGGGACGGGTGAGATTGTAGAAAAATCCGTGTTCAGCGTATTTGTAAACTTTCATCTCAGAGGGGATACCCCACTGCAAGTGTTTTTCAAGCAGAACTTCATTGTATTCACGCGGGAAAAGTCCCTCGTTGTCCGCCTCCATAAAGAACAGCGGCGGATTATCTTTGCGGATGAGTCTGTCAAGAGAAAGATTGCGGTACTTTTCGGGGAACTCCTCAAAACTGCCGCCGGCAGCGCGCTCCATCATCCCCCACATGGCGGGGTAAACCTCTTTCCATGGTTCAAAAAAGGCGGGCGTGGACTGCAGCAGTCCGCAGACGGGTTTCACCCAATTATTTTCAAGTTTGCACTCTTCCTGACACTCGCCCGGCAGACCGCAGACAAGCAAAGAGGCAAGGTGTGCTCCGGCAGAAGTACCGAAAACGGCAATATCAAGAGGCAGATTTTTCTTTTTCAGGACAGAAACAAATCCGTCGTAACACTCGCGGCAGTCCTTGAGCTGATCCACAGCAGACAGTGTCGTCTTTCCGGCTGTGGGAAGAAGGCGGTAACTTGCTGAACCGCAGATAAATCCGCGTTTGCAGTAAGCCTGCATGATCAAATGGTATCCCTCTTTTGCACCGCTGGTCCAGCCGCCGCCGTGAATGAAAAACAAGGCGGTTTTCTGCGTGACTTTTTCCGGAACAAATACATCAAAAGTGCGGTTGAGCGTAATATCATCATCCAGATAATAACCGGTATATTCAAACATTTTTGCTTATCCTTTCAGCCGTTTATCTTTTTGACAAAGTTGAAAATATCTTCAAACGCCTCGCGCTGAATGGGACGTGAAAGATCATAAAAAAATCCGTGTTCAGCATACTGATACACTTTCATCTGAGAAGGGATACCCCACTGCAAGTGTTTTTCAAGCAGAACTTGGTTGTAGTGTCCCGGGAAGAGGCCCTCGTTTTCGGCTTCCATGAAAAACAGCGGCGGATTGTCTTTGCGGATATAGTTTTCAAGAGAAAGGCGGCGGTAATTTTCAGGCACTTCTTCGTATGTACCGCCTGCGGCGCACTCCATCATCCCCCACATGGCAGGATAAGTTTCAGGCCAGGGGACAAAACTTGCGGGCGTGGACTGCACCATACCGCAGACAGGACGGACCCAGTCATTCTTCAATGCGGGCTTATCGCCGCACTCTCCCGGCAGGGCGCAGACAAGCAAAGAGGCAAGGTGCGCTCCGGCTGAACTGCCGAATGCGGCGATTTCAGGAACGATATTCTTTTCTTTTAAAATGGAAACAAAAGCATCGTAACTTTCGCGGACATCCGCCAGCTGATCGGCAGCCGTTCTTTTTCCCGGCGTCATGGGCAGCAGACGGTAATCCGTTGAAGCACAGATAAATCCCCTTTCTCCGAATGCCTGCATGATTTCGTGGTAACGGTCCCTGCTTCCGTTGGTCCAGCCGCCGCCGTGAACAAAAAACAGTGCGGTTTTCTGAGTTACTTTTTCAGGCATGAACACATCCAGAACACGCCCGCGGACAAGTTTATCATCAAGATAATAAGTTGTGAATGAAAACATCTTTTTTACCTTTACAAGTTAAGAGCTCTGACAACTGCCAAAGCATCGATTAAAGACATATTGGTATGGTATCCCGGGTCGGCATCGGGCGTTGCGGGGATGACGGAAACCGCCTTGCCTTTGCTGTTGCGGGTCTGGACAGCCATCTGATAAATGTCGTAACGCACATATTTTCCGAAAAAGGCATCCAGACACTTTTTCATTATACCCACGCATCTGTCATCTGCTGTAAATTTATAACAGAGTGCCGCCGCCCGGATGGTTTCAGGCAGACTCCACCAGGGCATATCGGTATTGACTTCTTTGCGGGATTTCAAATCAAAACTCTTGATAACGCCGCCGGGAGCGGGTGCAAAGCCGATTTCAAAAAGGTGAGCCAGCAAATTGGCATAAAATTTGCGGCAGCGGGCGGCTTCCTTTTTCCCGGCAGGGAGTTTGAAAGAAAGAAGATTTTTGAGAGAGAGTCCCACAAACTCCAATCCGTGACCGGGGTCACAGATGATTTTTCCGTTGTCGGAATAGGGGGCAAATGCGGTATCAACTGCCTCCCAGAAGTCATATTTTTGAAAGTTCTCCTTATCTTCAAAGGCAAAGTAGCGTTCAAAAAGGCGTTTCAAAAGAGCCTTTCCCCGGCGTTCCCAGCAGGCGATATCTTCATCGCACGCCATCCCCAGAGCCGTTCCCGAAAGAGCAATCATCTTGGGTCCCTGCAGCAGTTTGCCGGGCGTAAAAAGCACAGGATTGGCGGGATCGAACATCTGCTGATCGGTGGCAAAACGCTCTGCCAGAATGTCGCAGATGACTCGTTTCAGATACGCTTTTCCGCGTTTGAAATATTTTTCATTTTTCAATACTGCTCCTGCCGCCAGCAGTCCTTTGGAGTAAAAGAGATCGCTGTAATTGGATTCTGCCGGGATATTTTCCAATATCTGCGGATTGCCCTTTTCATCCATTCTGAGGAAGTTGCCGTCCGTATCCATCATAAAAAAGAGTCTGCCGTGATTTTTACGGCGGCACTTTTCCATATTGGCAGTAACTTCAGCAAGGATTTTTTTAAGTTTCTGCACCCGGGAACGGTCTTTTTTTTCTTCAAAATAAATAATATGTTTGGCAAGAGACTCCATCGCCCTGCCCTGAATCCAGCAGAAGATGATATTTTTCTGCTTGTACCAGGCATCTTCTGGGGAAAAGTCCTTTCCGGTCATCAAATCCAGTTTGGTGTCGATAAAGTGATATGTTTTATCCGCTTCATAGCGGCGGATGATTTCATCCATTGAAGTACTTATCAAACTTTCTATCTTTTCAGCATAAGACATTTTGTCACCTCTGATTTTAATATGCATTTCTCTAATGTACCACACTCAGAAAAAATTACAATCCGTTTTTTCACGAACTTTGAAAATAGAGTCCCGCGCACTTGATTTTAAGAGGCTGCAACAGTATATTATGCCATTTCAAAACCAAGTAAAAAAAGGAGTTTTTTATGGAATATAAATGCAGTTTCACGCCCTCGGGCTGGAATCAGGAAGACTGGCTGCTTGTCCGCAGTCCCCGTTGGGAGGCGCACAGCACCTGGAGACAGGAAGCAGATTTCATCGCCAACAACTTCCCCGAAGACCTCACCGCCGAAGATACCCAGATGGGACGCGACCGCACCGGAGAAACTTATTTGAGTATGCTCTACAAAAAGCCCGTCACCGGCAGTATCCGCGTTGAAACCACCTGTCTTTTTGAAGAACGCATGGCGCCGTTGATCGTCTTTTCAAGAGAGTTGACAAGTGTTCACAAAGAACATCTTGAAGTGGTTCTCTACGACCGCGGTATCAACCTCTGGTACCACTTCTTCAAAAACGGCAAACCCTCATGGAAACTTATCGGATTCCAGGATATCGCCCTTGAAGCCAACAAGCCCCATCACCTTGTTGCCGAAATCCGCTCCACCATCAAGGGAAAATTTCTCTACATGGGCGTGGATACCCCCTCTTTCGGCACCCGTCTCGCCGAAGACTGGCCCGATGAATACTTTGCCGGTATCACCGCCTGCGAAGGACGCAACCGCTTCTTTGACTTTGCCATAAGCCCCGTCGCCCCCCTCGAAGTCATGAAAGAACGCATCTCCGATTAATTTTAAAACAGATGGGAATCGGGGGGAAGAAAAAGTTTTTCTCCTCCCCCCGAGCCAAACCACAGCGGCACCACAAACCCTCGGGGTATACCGAGGCTTGCCGCGGCGTAGCCCGTCAGGGCGAAGACGGGCGCACCCATCTTGCTCAGACAAGTCAGACAGGTCTGACAGGTCTGACAGGTCTGACACAAGCGCCACGCAGCCGCGCCCCGCAAACCGCCGTTGCCATCAAACAAGCATACCCCACCGGCATATCTGCCGCCGCGCCAAACCAGACTGCGACACGCAAACCCTCGGGGTATCCTTGGGCGCACCCATCATCATTTTATAAGTCTTATAAGTCTTATAAGTCTTATGCAAGCGCCACGCCGCCGCAACACGCATACCGCCGCAGCCATCAAGCTGCCTTGCATACCCCTGCGGTAAATCTGCACTCTGAGCCAACCCTCACAGCGGCACCGCAAACCCTCGGGGTATACCGAGGCTTGCCACGGCGTAGCCCGTCAGGGCGAAGACGGGCGCACCCATCTTGTCAGACAGGTCTGACAGGTCTGACACAAGCGCCACGCCGCCGCGACACGCATACCACCGCAGCCATCAAGTTGCCTTGCATACCCCTGCGGTAAATCTGCCTGTTGCATACCCCTGCGGTAAATCTGCGCACAAATTCTGAATAACCGCTGAGGTTTGCAATGCCAACCGGGCGGCGCTTGCTAAGAATACTAAGAATACTAAGAATACTAAGAATACCAGGTTTTTATTTGGGGGCGCCGATGAGCAACAACCACCATAACGGTAAATCTGCACTCTGAGCCCCCCCCCCACAGCGGCACCGCAAACCCACGGGGTATACCGATGCGCCCTAATCACCGTTAACCACCGTTAACCACCGTTAACCACCGTTTTCCCTGCGCCACGCCGCCGCGACACGCATACCACCGTTGCCATCAAGTTGTCTTGCATACCCTGCGGTAAATCTGCCCCTGCGCCACGCCGCCGCAGACAGCATACCGCCGTTGCCATCAATACAACTCACTGCTTTTTTTCTACCGAAAAAAAGCGAAAAAAAAACGGATCAATCAGTGCGAATGATTGATCCGTAAGAAAAATTCCCGGCGCCGTGCTACTCTCCCATAGTCAAATTTACAGTACCATCGCCGCTGGAGCCCTTAACTACCGTGTTCGGGAAGGGAACGTGTGTGACAGCTCCGCTATGGACACCGGAAAAAAATAACAATT
>SUVX01000077.1 GCA_015061725.1 Lentisphaerota bacterium | reverse complement strand
CGTAGCGTTAATTCTATTCTTTGTCAAGTCCAAGCAGCTCCTTACCCCTTTGCTCCGACGAGTTTAATGCCCATTCTCGCAAAGGGGGAGCTGCTAATCAATGCCCGGGATATAAGATACATGGTATACCCCACGGGCTTGCGTTGCCGTGTAAGGCATGGCCCGGGCAAGATGTGCCGCAGAGAGATGCAAGCTTTTTTGACAGCACACCGCCGTGCTATAACAAAAGCACGCAAAACGCTACCGTTTGACTTTTTAAAACACCGTATCAAAAAATAATCATCTTTTCCGGGACAGGGGGTTGACAAAAGATTTTTTTGTGGTATAATTATTACAGTGGGATTTTTACAAACGCTGTAAATATAAGGAAAAGTTGTCTATGCAATACACCAAATCAACGCATTCTGTACAAAATCAATGTCCGAGGAAAGATTTTTTATCTGCTTGGGACAAGCAGATAAAGCTCCGGAGCTTTACCCTGATTGAACTTCTCGTCGTGATTGCCATTATTGCCATCTTAGCGGCAATGCTTCTGCCGGCACTCCAGCAGGCACGCGATACGGCAAAGAATGCCAAGTGTGTCAACAACTTCAAACAGTGGGGACTGTATACAGCACAATACTCAGATGAATATGAAGGATACTTTTTTCCGCAGAGAATTATCGGTCTGGGACGCTATGCCAGCGGAGTCATGTGGCTGCCGTTCCTGACCAGTGACGGCACTGAATCCAATCAGGAATATTATCCCGAACAGCGACAGAAATACGGTTGGAAAACCTTCAAAAAAGAAGAACTCTACTGTCCGATGGGCGTGGGACTTCCGAGACAACCCGATTCAACCGGTCATGAACAGGCATTACAGGGAACCAACGAAGGACGTATCGCCTGCAATATCCGTATTCGCGGCGAAGATCAGTCAGGTGGCGGACCGATCCTTAAAAACAACAACTATTGGATACTTAAAAGATCTGGCGTAAGGAAACCGGCTTCCATCGTGGATTATACCGAAAACCGTACAAACCAGTATACAATCAACGAAAATGGTTGGATGCAGTTCCGGCACAAAGGCATGGCCAACGTCCTTTATGTTGACGGACACGTTGCAGCCGCTTACTATCAGCAGTTGACCTATAAAAACAACTTCTTCGCTGAACCCGGCGGCGTTATCAATAAGAAGTAAATAGGCTGTCAGGTTATGAAAAAAATCTTGTTTTCAGGGGCTTTTTGTGCCTTTATGCTGTCTGCTGTTCCCGTTGTCGTGATTCCGCAGAACGCAAATTTGCAGGAAAAAACGGCTGCTCAGGAACTGGCAATCCACTTGAAACTTGCAACCGGCAAAATGATCAAAACTGTTGCTGAAAATGCCGCACCGAAAACGGGAAAACGCATCTTTGTCGGTAAAACTGCTTTTGCAAAGAAAAATAAAGTTGATTTTGCAAAATTTGCTGAAGAAGAACACTATGTAAAAGGTGTTTCTGCTTCCGAACTGATTATTTCAGGCGGACATCCGCGCGGTACGCTTTACGGTGTTTATGAATTTCTTGAAAACAATCTCAATGCCATGTGGCTGGATGAAGTCAATATCAAGATCGACAAGGTCAAATCCGTCACATGGAAGAAAAATCTTTTCCTGCATGGCAAACCCGCGATTGCCTACCGTTCAATCTGGAACAATTTTATAAAAGGCAGTGAACTTTATAAAATCCGCAACCGTCAGAACGCATTTCATTATCCCCTCCCCGCAAAATATGCCGCCTACGGTATTTTTTATATCCATGGTTCCCCGCGTTTCTGCCATACATTTTATGATTACACAAAAAATATCCCGAAAGAGGATTACGATATTCTCTCTCTTTCCAACGGCAAACGGGTGTATTCCACTTCTGCCATGGGACCGGGACAAGTTTGTTACAGCAACCCCAAGACTGCCGCACACTTTATCAAAAAACTCAGAGAGTGGATCCCTGCCGACAGAAAAGGCAAAGAAAAATGGCAGTATCCATTCCTTTACGGACTCAAAACCAATGACAACCGCAACGAGTGTGAGTGTTCCGGATGTGCTGAACTTGTCAAAAAGCACGGCTGGTCCGGTGCCAAAATCTATCTGACCAATAAAGTGGCTCAGGCCTTTGCAAAAGAGTATCCGGATATTCTCTTCTGCACCGATGCCTACGGACTGCACGGACTGCCGCCTGAAAACTTGAAACCAGCTTCAAACGTTACTGTTGATATCGCCTATGGAATGGGGTATCTTGAGCGTCCGCGCGATCACTTCCGTCCCTACGCCCACCCCGTCAATGCCGTCAGCAAAAGACTTCACGAAGAGTGGGCAGCCCTCACCCGTGTTCCCACCGTCTGGGATTACTGGGTGGACTGCATTCGCTGGCAGTACCCCTCAAATCCGATTCCCGCCATTGCTGAAAATATCAAATTCTACAAAAAAATCAATGTCATGTACCTCATGGCGCAGGACAGCGGCGCCCACGTCAAAAGTTTGTGGCGCATGAGCAATATCATCGGCTACCGGCTGATGGTTGATCCCAACCGCGACCTCAAAGCCGAATTGAACCGTTTTGCCAATGCCTTTTACGGCAAAGGTGCGCCGTACATGCTCAAATTCTATGCTCTGCTTGACAAGGCAACGATGAGTCTTAAACATAACATCCAGAGTTACACTCTTGCCCGCCGTCATGATTTGACTCCGGCATTTTTCAAAGAGGCAGAAGCTCTGCTCAAAGCCGCTGACAAGGCAACAAAAAATAATAAAATCCACAATGAGCGTGTTCATGATGAACGTGTTGCCGTCGAATGGGCAAAAATTGAAAAATTCAAAATTTCCGACAAGACTTACATTGAAAAATTCCGCAAAAACGTCATGCGGAGAATGAAGTATCAGAGTGCCTATCACGCAAAATCCTGTATTGCTGACGTCAACAAACTCTGCCGGGCGGCACTTGCCAATGTCCCTGCCCCGAAAGGATTTGAAAAAGCAACGATCATTTCTGATTATGCATGGCCGCAGCTGTCTCTTGCGCGTTACAACAAAATCGTGGATGATCCGGACGCCGCAGGCGGAAAAACCGCCGTTCCCGGAGCAAAGCACACCAACGAAGATGTCGGCTGCGGTATTTACGATACAGCGACCCGCAAATACCCCCTGCGCGGCGCCTCTCTGCCGCTTGAAGCTGTTCCCAAAGACGGAAAATACCACTGGTACTATCTCGGACGCTGCAGATTGACCAGCGAACCATTGCTCTATCTGCACCGCGGCTGGCTGCTCCAGCTGCCGTTGTCGGATTCTTTCGGCGGTCCGGAAATCTGCGACAATGACGTTGCCGTTTACATTTCTCTCAAAGTCACGGACAAAATGTATGCTGTTGACCGTGTCGTTACCGTCCGCGGAGACATCAGCGCGCCCTGTCATCTGCCGGCTCCCCTGCCCGCAGGTGTTGACAGAAAAAAACTGGTTGCGGAACTCTCCCGTATCGCTCTGATCGCACAAAAACAAGCGGATAAAAACTCTGCCGTCGGCAGTTCTGCGCCCTGCGGCGTTTTGAACAAAAAAGGTCTTTTTGCTGCGGCAGTAAGAGATTTGACAAAGAAACTCAAAACCAAAGCTGTTTTCCATAAAATCCCCCGTGATGGCAAATACAGAGTTTACACTGTGTACTCCGGCATCATCACCCGGGGAAGTCTCCTTGTTCTGGGAGATGTAAAACTTGATATTTCCGGATACAACGCCATGTTGTTTCCCGAACAGAAATATGAAATCAAGGCTTCACTTGCCGCCTCTTCTGACGGTAAAGTTTCGGTTGACAGAGTATTTATCAGCAAATAAATAAGGAATATATCAAATGCACATCACAAAAAAATCGTTTACAGCAGCACTTTGTTTTGCTGCGGCAGCCGTATTCGCCGTCCCCGTTGTCGTGATTCCGCAAAACGCCAATTTGCAGGAAAAAACTGCTGCTCAGGAACTGGCTCTCCACCTCAAACTTGCAACGGGTAAAGCCGTAAAAACTGTTGCTGAAAATGCCGCCCCGAAAACAGAGAAACGCATCTTTGTCGGAAAAACCGCTTTTGCAAAGAAAAATAAAGTTGATTTTGCAAAGTTTGCTGAAGAAGAACACTTTGTTAAAGCCGTTTCTGCTTCCGACCTGATTATTTCCGGCGGACATCCGCGCGGTACGCTTTACGGGGTTTATGAATTTCTTGAAAACAATCTCAACGCCATGTGGCTGGATGAAGTCAACACCAAAATCGACAAAGTCAAATCCGTCAGTTGGAAGAAAAATCTTTTTCTGCAGGGGAAACCTGCGTTTCCCTTCCGTTCCATCTACAACAACTTTATCAAGGGCAGCGAACTTTATAAAATCCGCAACCGTCAGAACGCATTTCATGTCAAACTCAACAAAAAATATGACGGTTACGGCATATTCCATATCCACGGCTCCCCCTGGTTCTGCCATACTTTCTATTTTTATACCAAAGATCTCGCCAAAGAGGATTACGATATCCTGTCAATGACCAACGGCAAAAGGGTCTATTCCGTCAACTCTGCCGGTCCCGGACAGATTTGTTACAGCAATCCCAAAACTGCCGCACACTTTATCAAAAAACTCAAAGCGTGGATCCCTGCCGACAGAAAAGGCAAAGAAAAATGGCAGTATCCCATTCTTTACGGTCTCCAAACCAACGACAACCGCAACGAGTGTGAATGTAAAAACTGTGCGGCTCTCGTTAAAAAACACGGCTGGATGGGCGCAAAAATGATGTTCGTCAACAGCGTTGCCAAAGCCTTTGAAAAAGAATATCCCGACATCAAGTTTTATACCGATGCTTACGGTCTCCACGGATTCCCGCCCCGCAACGGAATCAAACCCAACAAAAATGTAAAGGTGGATATCGCCTACGGAAGTCAGTATCCGGATCGTCCCCGTGACCACTTCCGCCCCTACACGGCTCCGGTCAATGCCATTACCCGCAAACTCCATGAAGAGTGGACCGCCCTGACCGGAAGACCTGCCATCTGGGATTACTGGGTGGATACCATCCGCACAAAATATCCCTCAAACAATATCCCGACCATTGCGGAAAACCTCAAATTCTACAAGTCCCTTAATGCCATATATATCATGGCAGAGTGCGGCGGTTCTCATGTCACAAGTTTGTGGCGTATGCGCAACATCATCGGCTACCGTCTGCTGGTGAATCCCGAACGCGACCTCAAAGCCGAACTGAACCGTTTTGCCAATGCCTTTTACGGCAAAGGCGCGCCGTATATGCTCAAATTCTATGACCTGCTTTACGCTGCCACAATGAGTTTGAAAGACAATATCCAAACCTATACCCTGCCCAACCGTTACGATTTGAATGAAAAATTCTTTAAAGAGGCTGAAGCGCTCCTTGCCGCCGCAGACAAAGCGACAAAGAAAGATAAACTTGCCAACGATCGCGTCAATGATGAACGCGTTGCCGTTGAATGGGCAAAAATCGAAAAATTCAAAATCTCCGATAAAAATTATGTGGAAAACTTCCGCAAAAATGCCATGCGCAGAATGAAATACCAGAGTGCCTATCATGCCCGCGGTGCGGTCAAAACCATTGAGCTTCTCTGTCAGGCGGCGCTCGCCAATATCCCGGTACTCAAAGGATTTGAAAAGGCAACTGTTATCACCGATTATGCCTGGCCGCAGCTGTCTCTTGCGCGTTACAATAAACTTTTTGAAGATACAAATGCCGCAGGCGGCAAAGCCGTTCTCCCCGGTTCAAAAGCCAAAGTTGACAAAATCGCCTGCGGAATTTACGATGAACGCTCCCGCAAGTATCTGATCAGAGGCGCCTCTCTGCCGTTGGGCGCAGTTCCCTCTGACGGCAAATATCACTGGTACTATCTCGGACGCTGCCGTCTGACGGCAAATTCCCTGCTCTACATGCACAGTTCCTGGACTTTGCAGCTGCCGCTGGCGGCCTCTTTCGGAGGTCCTGAGATCTGCGACAACGATGTTGCCATCTATATTTCAATGAAAGTTGACAAAAACGTATACGCCGTTGACAGAGTGGTTGTTTTGCGCGGAGATATCAGTCCCGTCTGTCATCCGGCAGCCGCCCTGCCCGCCGGTATCAACGGCAGCAAACTGGTTGCGGAGCTTTCAAAAATTGCCCTGTGTGCGGATAAAGTCATTGATAAAAGTTCCGCCGTCGGCTGTGCTGTCAAAGCGGGAAAACTCAATGCCAAAGGACAACTCTGGACCGCTGTCCGCGACATGTCCGGCAAGACTCCGGCAAGAGCTGCCATGCTGCCGATACCCAAAGACGGCAAGTACCGCCTTTACACCGTTCACAACGGCATTTTCACCCGCGGCAGTCTGCTCCTGGCAGGAAATCTGCGTGTCAATCTTGCAGACTACAATGCCATGCTTGAGCCTGATAAAAAGTACGAAGTCAGAATTTCTGCCAAAGCGGACAAAAACGGCATGACCTTCATTGACAGAGTGTTCATCCTCAATAAATAACAAGTTAAGGTATTTAAAATGTTTTCAGCAAAAAAAACAACAGCACTATTGTTTGCACTTGCAAGTGCGGCAGTGTTTGCCGTTCCCGTTGTCGTTCTGCCGCAAAAAGCAACTCTTCAGGAAAAGAAAGCTGCTGAAGAACTGGCACTTCACCTGAAACTTGCAACGGGAAAACCCGTCAAAACCGTTTCTGAAAATGCCGCGCCGGTAAAAGGGAGACGCATCTTTATCGGCAATACGGTCTTTGCAAAAAAGAATAAAGCGGATTTTTCTAAATTCGGACAGGAAGAACACTTTGTCAAGGCTTATTCCGGTGATACGCTTGTCATCGGCGGCGGATTTCCGCGCGGAACACTTTACGGCGTGTACGAATTTCTTGAAAACAATCTCAATGCCATGTGGCTGGACGAAAATAATATTTTCATAGATAAAGTAAAGTCCGTCAGTTGGAAAAACAATCTTTTCCTGCACGGCAAACCGGGTATACCTTACCGTTCGATTTACAGTCATTTCGGTCCCGGCAGTGAACTTTACAAGATCCGCAACAGACAGAACTGGTTCCATGTGGCTCTGCCTGCCAAGTTTGACGGTTATGCCATTCCGCTGTTTTTCGGTTCTCCCCGTTTCAATCACACCTTTTATGACTACACCAAAGACTTGCCCGAAGCGGATGAAGATGTCCTTGCGCTCGTCGGCGGAAAACGTCTGCGTCCTGTCAACTCAGCCGGTCCCGGACAGATCTGTTACAGCAATCCCAAGACCGTCACCTGGTTCTGGAATAAATTGGAAAAATATATCGCTTTTGACAGAAAAGGCAAAGAAAAATGGCAGTATCCCCGGGGATACGTTCTTGCCACCAATGACAACCGTCTGGAGTGTCAGTGCGACGGCTGTCAGAAACTTGTCAAAAAACACGGCTGGTCCGGTGCAAAACTTTATTTTGTCAATCAGATTGCTAAAAAAGCAGCCCCAAAATATCCTGATATTTTCTTCAAGACCGACTCTTACGGACTTCACGGTTTTCTGCCGACCGGCGGAATCAAACCCGAACCCAATGTCTGGATCGGTATTGCCTACGGTTCCACCGTTCCCGGACGTGAACGCGATTATTTCCGTCCCTACACCCACCCCATCAACAAACTCACCCATGATCTGCATTTCAAATGGGCAAAAGTTGCAAAACTTACCATCGGAGATTACTGGATTGACTACAACCGCCCCCAGTTCCCCAGCACCATCACCCGCACCATTGCTGAAAATATCAAGTTCTACAAAAAACTCGGTGTTCAATCCATCAAGCCGGAATGTCAGGGTGCTCACGTCACCAGTTTCTGGCGCATGAGAACTTATATCGGCTACCGTTTCATGGTCGATCCCGACCGCGATATCGACAAAGAAATAGAACGCTTCTGCAAAGCCTATTACGGAAAAGGTGCACCTTACATGATGGCTCTGCACAAACTGCTTGAAGAAGGTATGGCAAAACTGGAACGCTGTATCGACAGTTATCCCGTTGCCAGCCGCAACGATCTGGACGAAGAATTTTTCAAAAAGGCTGAAGCTCTTATCAATGCCGGAGACAAGGCGACAAAGGACAACAAACTCCACAACGAACGTGTCACGGATGAATGGTCCGCGATTGCCTGGGCAAAAATCGACAAATACAAAGTTTCTGACAAAGCCTATGTGGAAAACTTCCGCAAAGTCGCCCTGCGGAGAATGAAGTATCAGAGTGCTTATCACAAGAGAATCAGTATCCCCCGTGTCAATATGCTCTGTCAGGCGGCACTTGCCAATCTGCCGCCATTGAAAGGTTTTGAAAATGCCGTCATCATCTCTGAATACGGCTGGCCGCAACTTTCGCAACAGCGTTACACGCAAATTGCAGTTGACCCTGATGCCGCAGGCGGTAAAACAGCAGTGCCCAAAACCTCTCATGCCAAAGAAAAAGATCCTGTAAAACGCGGTATTGATATGGGTATCAGCAACCGTACTGCGCGCCAATATCTTATCAGAGGTGCCGGAATCCCCGAAGCGGTCGTTCCCAAAGACGGCAAGTATCACTGGTACTATCTCGGACGCTGCCGCCTTGCCGGAAGTCCGCTGCTTTACATGCATTATTCCTGGACACTTCAATTGGCTCTTGACGATGCCATGCGTCCGGCTGACCTTTATGATAATGACGTGGGTGTCTATGTGCATCTCAAGCACACAAAAGACACCTATGCCGTTGACAGAGTCGTTGTCGTCCGCGGTGACTTGAGCCGCAACTGTCCCGGCAGTTGGACTCTGCCTGCAGGTATCGACAAAAAACGGATTATCGCCGATCTTGCCGGAACTGCTCTTTACGGAAAAAAGATCATTGATAAAACCGCCGCTTTCGGCTGTGCTGTTTCAGGCGGAAGTCTCAACAAGGCGGGCAAGACAAGACTCTTCTTCTTTGACAATACCAAAAAGTACAAAATGGTATCCCGCCTGATTACGCTTCCCCGGGACGGAAAATATCAGCTTGTCTCTCTGCGCAAGGGTGTCCTGACTGAAAACTGTCAGCTCAAAGTCGGCAGACATGTAATTGAACTTGGCAACTATTTTGAACTGGCAAAACCGGATAGAAAATTTGAAATCGTCCTGTCTCTGCGTGCTGATAAAAACGGCAGAGTTCTGCTGGATCGGGTATTCCTGCTTGAAACAAAGTAAAAATGCACACCAAAGAGACTTTAAAAGCAGATTTGGCACGCATGGGGCTGAAACCGGAACAGACTGTTCTTGTTCACTCCTCCATGCGTACCATCGGTGAAGTTGAAAACAGAGCCGACGGCGTTCTTGATGCGTTGATGGAATACTTTGCGCCGGGACTTCTGGTTTTTCCGACGCTCACCTATAATTCAGTCAATGCTGAACACCCCGTCTTTTCGGAAACAGACACCCCGACCTGTACAGGGATTCTGCCTGAACTTTTCCGGAAAAGAGCGGGTGTATACCGTTCACTTCACCCCACACACTCCGTTGCGGCGGCAGGAAGAGAGGCTAAAGAGTTTGTTTCAGGACATGAAAACTTTGACTCCCCCGCCCACCGCAACTCCCCCTGGGGAAAACTCTATGACCGCAACGCCGTCATACTCTTTATCGGTGCAACACTTTACAGCAACACCTTTCTGCACGGTGTCGAAGAATGGCTGCCTGTTCCCGGTATGCTGACGGAAACGCCGCAGCAGCTGGTGATTGAAACCGCCAATCTCCGCCGTATTCCCCGCCCCATGCGCCGCCATGTCGGACATCACTCCCAATGGTACGGGTTGATGGAAGTGCTTTTCAGAGAAAACAACGCCCTTTCCGAAGGAAAGTTCGGCGATGCCAAAGTTTATTTGCTTGATGCAAAAAAAGCAGGAGACCTTGTTTATGCGCTCCTGCAGAAAACTCCCTTATTTTTTACAGAGGAATATCAATCAAAATGTTAAAATCCCTTCTGCGCTGTTCAGGACTGCTTTTTCTTTTCCCTGTCATGGGAAGCGAGAAAACCGGCGGTTTCGTCGTTGACAAAAAAGAGCCGCTGGCAAAAATTGAAAAGGCAACTTCAAAATTTCTTGCACGCTACCGCAGCAAATTTCAGTGGAGTGATTATATTGCTCTTATTGATGAACTTGCCAAAGACCGTTATCTGTGTATAGCGGGAGAAGACTTTCATAAGACTCAGGCTCCTGATAAGGTTGTCATTTACTTCCGCCATGACATGGATAATGCGCCGTTTCACGGCTTGAAAATGGCAAAAGAAGAAAAGAAACGCAATCTGCGCGGCTCTTATTATGTGCTGCACTCAGGACGTTACTACGGCAGAAAACGTCCCGGTGCCGTTGAACGCTATGCCGCAATGGATGAGATTTACAAAGAAATTTATGCGCTCGGACATGAAATCGGTGTTCACAATGACCTGTTTTCCATGCAGCTGACCAACGGCATTGATCCCGTTAAATTCCAGGCGGCTGAACTTGAATACTACAAGTCGATCGGCATTCCTGTCACTGGAACAGTCTGTCACGGCGGCGTGATCAATGCCTGGGGACTCAACAACACCTGGATTTTTTCGGACTTCGGCAAAAACGGAGAATACACACGCAAAGGAAAAGTTTACACCTACGGCACACGTTCCGTCAAAGATTTCGGATTCGATTATGAGGGTTACCGCCTCAAATGCAACGTCCGTTTAAGTGATATTTCAAAATACGATGCAGCAGGTCTTTTGGAACGCCTCAAGGCATGCAAGCCCGGCGACAGAGTTTCACTGCTGCTCCACCCCTGCCACTGGCGCAGAGAAAAGTAAAAAAATGAACAATAAAATAATCATTCACGGAGAAGATCTCTCCCCGTACAGAGAAAAAGCCCTCGACTTCTGTCAGAAAGTTGCAAACTGGATCCTCGCCTGTCAACGTCCGGAACATCAGGCCGTCCCCGAAACCGGCACTTATTATTTTGACGTCGATGTGGACAACACCCCCTATTATGCCCCCAACTGGAGTCTGGCTTTCTGCATTATGGGACTTTTGGGCATGCACAAAGAAACAAACGATGAAAAGTACCGCAATGCCGCTTTGCGCATGGCAAGATATCTGAAAACACTTCAGATCTTTGACCCGTTCCACAAAGAGGATTACGGTGCTTTCAGAGAATATTCTGCCCAGACCCCCTGGTGCTACACCCGCGATGCGCTCTCCGCCGCCTGGGGCATGGTGGAGCTTTACCGCGAAACCAATGAACAGGAATATCTTGACCGCGCCCTGCTCTGGTATGACTGGTTTCAGCGCCGCGGTATGGATGAATACGGCTGGCCTTTGTGGGGCAGACAGTTTGATCCGGCCTTTGCTGAAAACGGCGCAATCACGCTCCACAACGAACTGCACGGCTGTTTCCACGGCGGCAGTCTCAACTTCTTCTATCAGCTGGCAAAAACCACAGGCAATGATGAACACGCAGGCGCATTTTATATCAATATCGCCGACCGCTTCATCAATGAAATCCAGCAGGAGGACGGTTTCTTCCGCACCACGCTTGCCAGTACGGGCAAAGTCCGTCCCGATGATCCGCAGGGCGGACTTCACCGCGGCAACGACGACCTCGGCACCCTCGGACTGCTGGGCGTTTACCGCCGTACCGGTGATAAAAAGTATCTCGCCGCCATTGAAAAATTCCTCACCGCCGCTTTCGGCAAACAGCAGGAGGACGGCTCCTTTGAAACCTACTGCGCCGCCAATCCAGTCATTCTCAATATCCTCTTTGAAACAGACGGACTGCTTGAAAACTTCAAACTTCCGCAGGGCGCCGCAGGCAAACTGCTTGAAAACCTTTTCAGCCGTCAGGTGGAAGAACCAGAGAATCCTCTCCGTCACGGCGGCATAAGAGAGTACAACGACGGTCACGTCTGCGCGCGTTCCGCATGTTATTCTCTGATTGTCCTGCTTAAAGTTTTCGGCAAAGGCAATAAATATCTTTCGGCAAGATAATTTTTCTTAATTTAAATTTGGCAAAATCCTCCGTTGCAGTTATATTAAGTACATAACCAGTTAAACGGAGGATTTTTCTTTTGATCAAGCAAAAACACCAGCAGCTTTTTGATATACTTGCACTTCAACTGCACTCCGGACGGTGGAAGAAAGGCGACCGCCTGCCCTCAGTCAGGGAATTTGCTCAGGAATATCACGTCAGTATCAACGTTGTCTCAAAAGCCATTGAACTGCTCAGAAATGCAGGATTAGTTTCCGTCAGAACCGGCGACGGCGTGTTTTCCCAGACTCAGCCGACCGGAGACAAGCAGGATGTCCGCTACTCAGGCAACCGCATTTTCGGACACTACGCCAGCGCCAAACATCTGCGCGTTCTGGTAGAGGATTCGACCAATCTGCAGCTGCTTTTCTGGAACAGATTTTTTAAATCCGTCACCGATAATTACCGGGATATCGAACTTGAAATCACTTATGGTCAAACCGATCAGAAAGACTTTGACATCGCTTTCGGCGGATTGATTTTTTTGCTGAACCACGGATTTTCTCCGGAAAAATCCCTCAGCACCAAAGAACAGGAACTTTTTGCGCCGGACATTTATCAGGATATTCTCCTGACACCCGAAAACTGCCGCATGGGGGAGCACCGCAATTTTTTCCCCTACGGATACACTTTGAAAGAACTCATTTCCGCAGTTCCCCTGCCGCCTCCGGTAGAAAAAGAGTCCGTACTGGAATACATTGAACGGCTCGCCGCACGCTCACAGGACTCCCCTGTCAGTTACAGCATTCTCAGCGGGTTGGAATATTTGAGCAATGCCGGAATCTATTTCTGCGATCCGGATAACGGCAATTTCATGATGCCCGATCCGGAACTTCTTAAAAACGTTTTTGAACGCACAGCAACCCTGTTCAGAGCCGGACATCTGCTATGGCAGCACGGAGAGATACGCGACGAATCCCTCCCCGCGAAAATCACTGAAATTCCACAATTAAAAAAAGGGTTGGCTGATAACAACTTTTATGAGTATCCCCTCCCCCCCGGGAAACAATTTGCGCCGGTAACCTATCTTGCCGCTGTTTCTGCCAATACGCTGTTTCCGGAAGAGTGTTTCAGAGTTATCACAGGCTTGCTGACAAAAGAATTTCAGGCGAAAGCCGAAGAAGAAAGAATTTTTAATGCTATCCGTCCGGCGGCAAAAAACAGCGATATCATAAAACACCGGGAGCATATTCCCGGTGTTATCTGCAACTCGCAAAATGCGGGACTCGGCAATATCCTGCAATACTTTGTCACCTGGGAACTCTTTCATTACATCAACGGTAAATGCAATTTCAACGCACAGCGCCTTGAAGCAAAAATCCGCTGGTTTCTGGAACACTCAAAAAATCAGATACCCCAATAAATCGAGTAGGAGGTTGCTCATTATTTGAGCAACCGTCCTCTCACACCACCGTACGTGCCGTTCGGCATACGGCGGTTCAGTAACTTGAGTGCAGTTCATTATACGGTAGTGTCCGGTATTTTGCGCACATTTTAGATTGATTATCCCACGTGCTTTAGGCGTAGCCGTAACAAAACGACCGTCTAAGAAGCTCCGGAGGAGCAGGTCGTTTTGTGCAGGCGGAGCCTGATACCTCCATTAAATTACACCTTGTTCGTCGCCGGATCTCTTTCATGATCCGTTCCAAACCATTGTTTGTTCTGATTTTCACCCAATGTTCATAGGGAAAATCCATATAAGAAAGAGTTTCTTCTACGCTGTCTTCCACAAACTTTGCAACAGAGTCTAATTTCATTCTCCGCAGTTTTTCAGCGACAAGAACAGCTTTTTGTCTTGCCGCCTCTTTATCTTCCTGGGCGTGTATTGCTTTCAGCATGGTTGCAACTGTCTTTACATGTTTATAAGGACATTTATTGAAAGCTGAAACACCAGCAAGGTACATTTCTATCAGAGCTTCTTCAACCGAACTCTGCTTTGTTTGATAGCGTTGGATGATTTGAGTTTCAAAGGGTAATCTCCGCAAACTAAAGAACTGTCAATTCAACTTCGCCGGATGTTGTCAGCAATTTTCGCTTGTAGGAACCGGCGCGGCTGTCAAGACGATTGGGACTATGCTGATAACGGGTTGCGTTACAAATGGCATCTGCTTCGGCATCAAGCAAACTGTTGATTGTGTCCTCTACCGATTGCCGGACAAGTTGGTTCAGATGGTCTCCAATCTCTTTTTCGTCAATTTTTATCGCTCCAGAGATTGACTTTTCGTTTTTTTTGCATTACATTTCCCATAGCCTGTTTCCTTTCTGTTGATTAAGTGTGTGGTAACAATAATCAATCACAGAAACAGGCTCTTTTCAAGTCCTCTTTCTGAAAATGTGCGCAATTTCTCGGACGTTATCCATAAAAAAATGGAACGGCTTTTACTTCAAACGAAATGTCTGCATTTTCCGCAGAAATAAAAGCCGCTCCGAAAAACAAGCCGCCTCGCCGGCAAGTTTTATGATAAGCAAAAGACAATAGTACAATTCATCTTTTACAGAGGAGAGAGGACCTGGTCACACATTTTCATATTTTTACCACTAATCCCCAAACACACATACATGGAATTATCATATATTTTTACAAGACCGCATGGATATGGTAATAAATAAGTTTTTGCAGTGCCATTCGCCCAAATGATTTGAATATACACCGAGCCGGAAGTACCCAGGCAGTAACCTGATTTTACACCATTAACAGGCACTGTTATTTGGAAAACATCCCCTCCTCCTGTGAATTCCCATTTGTTTTTTGCACCATTACGCACTCCTTCGATGTTAAAGTTCACTTTATATTGTTGTCTTACTTGCGGAGCATGCTCTGAAGTGTCAACATCAGTAACGGAATTTGATGTGGCATGCTGAAATCTTATTTTCGAGATGAGTGAACTGGAACAGTTATAAAAAGTATAGCTAAAAATCTTGTTATAATCGATAGATGGACCACTTACTGGAGATGATGCAGGCGGAGTGTAAATAGTATTCATCATCCAATTTCGTTGTTGCCTATCGGATTCATATCCAGGGTAGGCTTGCAAACAGATTTGACTTGAAAGCAATGCTAAGACGATGATAATTTTTTGCATATTTGATGTTCCTTTTAATTATGATTGTTTTTTAAGAAAATATTACTATAGATTTACAAGTTTAATAAGTCGTTCCTCCTGATATTGAATTTTGAACAAAAAAAGAGGCACATCCCGAAGAAGTGCCCATTCCTGCGTTTACGACGACGCTGCAAAAAAACACATATCGAAATGTGCCGTGTAAATATACACGGACACACTGACAGTAAATGTTTTTTGCAATCGTCTATTTATGAGGTCGTAATTCAGGAATGGACGTTTACAATCAGGTTACCAAATTTTTATTCAGTGATCTTTGTTGTTTTTTACCTCAAATGTTTTCAACGGAAACGCCGTATGCGTTCCTTCTTGTTTAATTTATCCCGAAACTGGTCAAAATGCAAGATTGAAAAAGAAAAAATCAAGAATTTTTTGTCAGTAAAGTTTGAAAAATGTAAGCATCTGGAAATTCGGTCCTTCCCGCTTTCACGGTACTATGACCTCTGCTGACTTCTCAACGCTCAGCCGTACATCACTGCACGGGTTGGATTTTTTTTTTCAATCCGTATCGTTGAGACCTCCGCGGATAAGTGCATTGACTTTCCTCCCATATATCTGCCGCATTTACACCACAAGGTTCGGTCAGTATCGGACTTCGCTTTGTTAGGCAAGCTCATC
>SUVX01000151.1 GCA_015061725.1 Lentisphaerota bacterium | reverse complement strand
ACTTGAAGAATACATTTGCTATTTTAACAATGAAAGGATATCTTTGACATTAAACGGTATGAGTCCTGTAGAATACAGAACTCATTTTTCAGTCATTTAACCGTCCAAGTTTTTGGGGTCACATCAGAAAAAAAGTTTTTCGCCTCCCCCCGACTCCAACCTCCCTCAGCGGCAGCAGCCGCGAAGAGTGATAGGCCAGCGGGCGATGACTTCGCCGTTTTTGACGATATTAAGATGATCAAACAAGTTGACGGTGGGGTCGCAGTGGGAAACGATCAATTCCACTGTTTCACCGGGGGTGAAAGAGATATTTTCGGGGAAAGTCAGATGTCCGTGTTCGTCGCCGAAATCCCAGGAGTAGACGATATCTTTATTCGGGGAATCCTCTTCAATGACCTGAGCGGGGGCGCCGGGGGTAACATAAACGGCTTTGGTACCGGCGTCGATGGTGGCGTGTCCGGGATGATTGGCGCTGATAACGCTTGACAGCATGGTGAGTGCGGGGGCGTAAGCAGGACCTGTATGTTCAACGGCGAGATATTCGCTGTCCATCATGCAGTAGGAGCCGACCTGGATATCCGTAAGTTCGGGGATGAGAACATCGGCGGCGGAGGTACCTGTTCCCGTACCGGTATAGACTGTGCAGGAGGGAAACTTTGCCGCAAGTTGACGGAAAACGGCTGCGCCCTGCTGCATTAAGCGGGTACTTTGAGCGTTGCGTTCTGTTCCTGAAACAATATGCTGAAGATGTCCGGCATAGCACTGAACGCCGTCAAGGATAAGTTCAGGAAAAGTTCCGATAAATTCGCCGAATTCAACTGCCTGTTCAAAGGGGACACCGGTTCTGCCCATTTCGGGGTCAACATCGATCAGTACATGCAGAGGCTTTCTGTTGCGGAAAGCGGAAACGAGCATTTCAACCTGATATTTTGAGTCAACGGTAATCTGCAAATTTGAAATTTTATCATTGAGAATTGTCAAACGGGCAATTTTTTGCGGAGCAACCACGGGGGAAGTAATTAAAATATCCTGAATTCCGGCATCGGCAAGAGCTTCAGCTTCAGAGAGTTTGGCAACACATATTCCGGCACAGTTTCCGGAGGAAAGTTGTCTTTTGGCGATTTCAGGACACTTGTGTGTTTTTGCATGCGGACGTAATTTTTTGCCGTACTTTGCCGCAAAATCGCGCATTTTGATTAAATTTTCTTCAAATTTATCCAGATCAAGGATCAGAGCCGGGGTATCAAGTTCACACTTTAACATATTTTTCTCCGTAACAATAACAAACGCTGATATAAAAAAACTCCGGAAAAGTTTTCCGGAGTTCCTTGCTTTCGCGGAGCAAAAATTACTTGGCGCGACGGATATTGAGAGCGTCGGTAATTTCCATGTATTTTGCGCGATTTTCAGTCAGCAGATAAGCCAGCAGTTTTTTGCGGAGGGCAACCATAGCCAGCAGACCGCGGCGGGTGCTGTGATCCTTGGGGTTGGCTTTGAGGTGTTCGGTCAGCTCGAGGATACGTCCGCTCAAGAGGGCGATCTGAACTTCGGGGCTGCCGGTGTCTCCGGGTTTACGGCCGAACTTTGCGATGATTTCGCTGCGCTGTGCTTTGTCCATAATACAATCTCCTTATAAATAATAATGTTTCGTATCCGCCAGCCGGACCCCGGACAAATGGAGCACCCCGACCTGAACGGACCGTTGATTTTATTAATATATCACCAACCATCTGATTTTTCAAGAAAAAGTTTGAAACAGACTTACCTTTTGATGGACCGGGTGGACCTGATGGACCAAATGGACAAAAAACTTTGCGGCAATAAAGTCTTTTTTTCTCTTTGCGCTTGCAGAAATTGCTTTTGCGGTGTAAGTTACAGAGAAACAGTTTAAAAATCTTGCATTGGATAAATATAACTATGGGTGACCTCATTTTTGCTCACGGCGGGTACAAAAAATTAAAAAGTTTTCAGATTGCCCGTCTGGTTTATGATTTGACTGTGATTTTTGCAGATCATTACATTGACAGTAAAAGCCGGACAAAAGATCAAATGGTTCAAGCTGCCCGTTCCGGCGTGCAAAATATAGCCGAAGGCAGTCTGGCTTCGGGAACCAGTAAAAAAACAGAACTCAAATTAACCAATGTTGCCCGGTACTGCCAAACGGCTTGCTGATGAATATTTCAGCGATGCAAACAAATTGCGTTCCCATCAGGCATTGCGGACATTTCAAGCAATGGCAACCATGCTGAATGTAAAGTTTGCTCCCGGGACATTGGCACGCAAGCGTTTGATGCAAACCGGAGATTTGGAGTTGATCCATCTTTCCGGCAGTGATTTTTTCTGGGGGCGGAATCGCAAAGGCGATGGCAAAAATCTCCTCGGCAAAGTCCTGATGCAAATGCGTAACAGCGGCAGTGATTGTTCTGTGGTGGAAATGATGAGTAACGCAGGAGTACAAAATGAAAATTGACCAATTTATTGATGAGTTCAATCGTCTTGAACCAAAAGATAAAGCAGCCTATATCGCCAATTTGCAGAAAAAAGCCGGTAATGGGGATATGACGGCTCTGTTTTTGACGGGATATCTGCAATTTCCGCCGGACTGGGAAGCTATGAAAAAAGCAAGCTCTAATGGTGATCCTGAACTTTATTACAATTATATCTGTGCCTTGAAGTTGGATTTGGGGATTTCTCCGGCACAAGACCGCAACTTTCATCAGCTATGTTATCGTGGACGCAAGATGAATTATGCTCCGATTCTGAACCGGCTGGCGATCACTTATCTCTGCGGAATCGGTTGTAAGCAGAACGTAAAACTGGCAAAAAAGTATTTTTCGCAAGCCGCAGAACTTGGTTCTG
>SUVX01000076.1 GCA_015061725.1 Lentisphaerota bacterium | reverse complement strand
ACCATAATGCTTGCAAAGCAAGCGCTTCATGTTTGCCGCAGGCAAACGCTTCATGCAGCAACGCTGCGCTTCACACGGCGGAGCCGTGCTTCATTCGATCAGCGTTCACGCTGATCGAGCTGTTGGTCGTGATTGCCATCATTGCCGTTCTGGCGGGAATGGCAATGCCCGCTCTGGGACGCGCGCGGGAATCCGGACGCAGAACCGCCTGTCTGAATAATTTAAAGCAGATCGGTACCGGTATTGAGTTATACCTTGATGCGTACAACGGTTTTCTGCCCAACTGCCGCTCGTATCCTGAAAAACCGGCTGAGGGCGAAGAAAATTTCAAGGGACTTCCGGAAACGCTGAAACCCTTTGCCGGAAACAATAAAATTTTCAACTGTCCGTCTGACAAACCCTCTTCTGACTGCAATGGAAAAACGCTGTTTGAGGGCTGGGGCAGCAGTTATCAATGGATGAGCAGTCTGGATATCAACGGCAAAAAAGCCACTGAAGAAAATCTGCGCTCCAAGCAGTTCAAACTGAAACTTCCGCTGGTAACGGACGGGGGTTTCTTTCACGGTCCGGAGGGCAAATCAACTTCGGTCAACTGCCTTTATCTTTTGTCAAGAGTTTCAACCGATGCCATGCAGGAGTATGCACCATGAGTATCATCTGCTCAAACCTCTCAAAAAAATACGGCAGAAAAACAGCTCTTGACAACCTCTCTCTCACAATAGCCGACGGCAAAGTCACCGGGCTTGTCGGTCCGAACGGCGCAGGCAAAAGCACGTTTATCAAATTGCTGACCGGATTGATTTTTCCGACAACAGGATATGTTGAAACAGATGGTTTTGACGTCCACACAGAACACTCTGAGGCAATGGCGCATCTGGGAGCGATCATTGAGTGGCCGAGTTTCTATCCCGACTTGACCGCACGGAAAAATCTTGCCATCCTCTCAGGCGGACACGGTAAAAAATATGAAGCAAAACTTGAAGAAGTCACAAAATTTCTGGATATCAACGATGCTCTTGACCGCAAAGCAGGCATTCTGTCAACCGGCATGAAACAGCGTCTGGGCATTGCGCTGGCACTGCTGCCGGATTCCAAGTATATTCTGCTGGATGAGCCTGCCAACGGTCTGGACCCATCAGGCATTGTGGAAATACGGAACCTTATCCGCGATTACAACCGCAAGTTCGGCATCACCGTTCTGGTCAGCAGTCACCTTTTAAGCGAAATAGAGATGATCTGTGATGAATTGATTATGATCGTTGACGGCAAATTAAAAGCCTCCGGCAATCTGCAGCAGCTCTTATCCGGCGGACGCCGCCTTAAAGTTGTCACAACAAAACCGCAGGAAACTGCCGTGTTTCTGAAAAAAGCATTTGAAGAAAAAAAGCCGTGGATCGTTTCAGCGCCGCAATATGCCGGAGAAGGTTTCTCCTTTCTGATTCCCGAAAACTGCGATCCGTCTCAAGTGGGTCTTGAGTTGTACAAAGCCGGATTTGCCCTCTCTCATCTGGCGGGTGAACAGTTGACTCTCGAAGACTTTTTCCTCCAAAAAACCGCAGGAGATGATGAAAAATGATCCGCGATATCTTCTCTGAACTCTTTAAAATGTGCCATCAGAAGAAAAACTTTATTCCGCTTGCAGGATATTTTCTTTTTCTGGTACTCTGTTATATTGCCTACAATACTTCAAATTCCATGCTGACGGGAATATTGTCTGCGCTGAATCCCGACCGGGCTGAAGTTGCCAAATATCTGGACGGCTTTTTCTTTGCCCGTATTGCGCTGGTTCCGACCTTCATCGTCCTCATGCCGATTGTCATGGCAACGCTGGGCGGCGACTGCATTGCCGGAGAGATACAGGAGGGTTCCCTCAAACTTTATATGGCACGCCCGCGAAGCAGAACGCAGATTATCCTGACAAAGTTTTCAGCAATTTACGCTTCAGGTTTCATTTACAGTCTGTTTTTTTCCATAACGGGTTTTCTGATAGGCATGCTCCTCAGAGGACTTTCTCCGGTACAGGTTCTTTTGATGCCGGGGAGCGTATTCGGGTCAACCCTTGCGATCATGACTTTACAGGAGGCAATTTTCAGATATTGCTGCGCAACACTTTATTTTTCGTTCTCGCTGATGACCCTGGGAACGATGGCACTCTTTTTTTCAACCCTTTTCAACCGTACAAGTGCCGGAACCCTGGCAGTCGTCACCATTTATTTTGTATCTTATGTGGCGGCAGCTCTCCCCTTTGCCGGAAAAATCCGTCCCTGGCTGATTTCAGAAGTAATGAACAACGCCTTTCTCTTCTGGATGACACCTCTGCCGATGGGAAAATTATACAGCAACTTAACCGTTCTTGCCATGTATATCGCAGGTTTTCTTCTGGCAGCGGTTGTTTCATTCAACTATAAGGATATCCGGTGATGGATAAAAAAACAAACATTTCTGATTCCGAACTTGAAGTTCTCAAAGAGTTGTGGCTCCTGCCCTCCCTGACCGCACGTCAGTTGACAGACCGTCTGCTTGAACGTACCAACTGGAGTGAACCCACCATTAAAACTCTGCTGCTGAGACTGCTCCGTAAAAATGCCGTCAAACGCACCCGCAGCGGCAAAGTTTTTGTTTATTCAGCATTGATCACGCAGGATGAATACCGCTATCAGGCAGGCTGCAGTCTGCTGAACAGACTCTTCAACGGCATGACCGGAGACTTTCTGACCTGTCTGGTGCGGAACGAACATCTTTCTTCTTCCGAAATAGAATCCCTGAAAAAACTTCTTGACGAAGCAGAGAAAAAATGAGCTGGCTGATCGTTCCCGTCACAATTATTCTTCTGCGCGGTGCGCTGATGGTTCTGATTTTAGCCGGAGCAGAAGCCCTTTGGGAAGATTGTTTGAGTGCAAGAGTCCGCCGCGCCTTGTGGATACTTTGCATATTTCTTCTGATGATGCCGCAGCCGCACACCGGATTTCAGCCATTTTCCCTTGATCTTACCGGATTCAAAGAACAGGTTGTGAGCGTTGCGGATATCCTTCCCCGGGAAATTGCTTTTATGGTCAAAGATATAAAAATCGCTTACAAGTTCAGGGATTATTCTCAGCAGGTCACCGGACTTGCTTATCAGAATTACCCCTATCTTCTCGGATTGATCCTTGCAATCGTGCCGGCTCTTTTTATGCTGTCCGGCTCTTACCTGCGCTGCCGCAAAAGAATCAAAAGTTATCAGCGCGTTACCGATAAACGCATTCTGGATATCTGGAAAAAAGTTGCAAACAACTCCCGCAGAACGCCCTTGCTGCTGGACTCTGGTATACAGCAGCATCCGCCGGTGCTTTTCGGTTTTTTCAGGCAGAAACTTCTGCTGCCCGTTGCCGGTTTCAGCAAATATTCCGACAGTGAACTGGAATTATTGCTCACTCATGAATATATCCATTACCGTTCAGGAGACGGTATCATCAACATTCTCACGCTTTTTCTCTGGCCTTTCTGCTGGTACAATCCTTTTTTTCTGGCAGCACGCAAAAGATTGAGAATCAACTGTGAACTTGCGTGTGATGAAAAAGTCCTGAAACGTTTTCCGGAAAGAACCTCTGAGTACGGCAGACTGCTGCTTGATTTTGCCGGGACTGCCAAACCGCCGGAAGTAACTCTTGCTTTCAGTGCTTATGCAGGAGAACTCCGTAAACGTATTATCTACATGACCCAACTCCCGCAGAGAAAAAAAAGCAGTCGCCCCGCTGTCGTTGCTCTGGTTCTTGTCATTGTCGCACCGTTTCTTCTCTTTTCTGCCGTGGACAATAAAAAAAACAAAAGCACAACGCCTGTCATGACACTCCGCACAGCGGTAAACGCAGAAAGTTATATTCTGAAAATCCGTTCTGTCACGCCCCCCGTCAGGCTCCGCTTCAAGGCAGGAGCATTTGAAAATTCTCTTTTTATTGATTCATCCCCCAAAAATATACTTCTTATTTTCGGAGAAAAAATCTCCGTCCCTTCATCCTCTGCCGGTACCCTTCTGCTCCGTCTGCCCCGCGAACTTGCCCCTGAAAACAATATCAACTCTGCGGAAATAACGCTGCATAACACCCCGACTCTGCTTTACAAAACTGCGTCAGGCAAATCACTTCTGGTATCTGTTGAAAAAATCCGGTAATTTTTCATTTCTAAAAAAATTACTTTTTTGTAATCTTTTTATTTGTAATCCCTCTTTAACGGTGATATGTTTATTGACGGACAGAAAAACATAACACCGGGAGGGATTTTATATTATGAAAAAAAGCATTTTTTTGGGATTTGCCTGCTTTCTCATTGGCGCACTGACTGTCGGAGTTTGTCTGACAATGAATTTCAAACAAGTCGAAACAAAGGTTGTTTCCGTCGCACCTCAGAAAAAGGAGTGTCCGGAAAAGAAAAAGAAAATCATCACCGGTTACGGCTATATCCGCGGCTGCAGTACCTATACGCTCAAAAACAAATACGGAGCTTATGTCAAAAAAGTTTATTTCTACTCTGACAGACCGGTCAAAAAAGGTGACTGCATTCTGGAATATGATGATTTTGATCTCCGCAAAAAAATCGTCTCTCAGCAGAGCAGTATCGCCAATACCGAAAAAGAACTTACCGAAGCCAAAGTTCAGTTGGAGTTGACCAAACTTGATCCCCTCCCCTCCGAATACCGCAATATCAGCTGGAAAATCAAACGTGCCAAAGAACTGCTTGACAAAACCGAAAATGAATGGCGCACCTACAACCGTCTGTTCAAAAGCAAAAGCGTTTCCGAACTGGATTTGAGAAGCAAAAAACAGGCCTATCTGGATGCACTTGCGGCGTATGAAATCACCATCCACGATCAGGAAACCGTCAACAGAGGTATGCGGAAACTCAAAATAAAAGCCGCTGAACAGAAAGTTTCAACTCTTGAAACCAAACTTGCAGGACTTGAAAAAGATCTTGCCATCCTTGAAGAAGAACGCAAATTTTACAAAATCACCGTGCCTTATGACGGTTTTATCGTCACCAACTCTGATACGCCGTATCTCTGGGACAATGCCGGAACATCAGCTGCGGTTCTGCACCGCACCCACCGGGGATACTACATCTACTCCTACTTTGAAGAAAAAGATGTCATCCACATTCCCAACGGTACCCAAGGGCGTTTCTTCAGCAACGACTCCGGCAAATGGTATGATCTTATCAGTTTTGATGTTACCCGCAGCCGTACCGCCACCGGAGAAAAAGTCTATCACCTCGTGAAATTCAAAGTTCTTTCCCCCGTTGACAAAAAGGTGACCCTTGAGGGTAACGGTGTCGTTGAAGTTGAAGTCAAATAAACTACTGCGTATTCCAGAATCCCGGCAGATGCCGTGAACGGTATTCATTCGGCGTCATGCTGCAATACCGCCGGAACTGTCTGCGGAAATAGGCAAGATCGTTGAAACCGCACTTCTTTGCGGTTTCTTTTATTGACAGACTGCCGTATGCAAGAAGCCATTTTGCCCGTGCAATCCGGCGCTTATTGAGTTCCTCCGTCAGCGTGATTCCGAATACCTTGCGGTACAATCTGCTCAAATACTGCGGATTACAGTGCAATTCCGATGCGATACTTTCAAGAGAAAGTTGTTCATTAAAGTGCGTTCCGATATATTTCTGCGCCGCAATCGCAAGCGGTGTGGCAAGTTCAACTTTCAGCCGGTCCTGTGACGGACGGTGCATTTCCTGCACCATCAGCAGAAAGAGCAGTTCCATGATTTTTTTATCCGGCTCCAGACGGTTCTGTTCGTTCAAAAAAGACTGGATATGCACTGAAAAATTTGCCGGTTCCCGCAATATTCCATGCTGCGGCAGTTTGCTGATAACTGTTCCGTCATCCATGAAATGCAGCCAGAAAAACGAGAGATTTGCCGGATAAGGCGCAAGTCCCCCGTGTTTTTTTCCGCGCCGGAGCAGCAGCCACTCCCCCGCGCGCACACTGAACTTGCGGTCTTCTTCAAACATCTCAAGTTCACCCTGCAATACCACGATCAATTCATCCCAGTCATGTATCCGGGTAATATGCCTTCCCTCTCCGGCAAATATGAATTTTCCTGCAAGCTGTGTAACGATCATATACAGTTTTGTCTCCTTTATCTGTAATATAATCCCCCCGTTCTGCATTTGCAAATTACTGCTGAAGTGATACATTATAAAAAACGCAAAAATTTCCCTGTTCAGGGATACAATATAAAAACTTAAGGTACTATTGATGAACAAATACAACAGTCCCGGCTTTGCCCATATCCGTCTCGCCGATCCGGTCCTTGAAAAACGTCTTGATGTCTGCATAAAATCCACCATCCCCGCCGCCGTCAGCAAAACGATTGAAACCAACCGTATCAACGCCTTTGATATCAAAAATTATCACGGTGAACGTCACATTTACTGGGATTCCGATGTCGCCAAAGTTCTGGAAGGTATTGCCAATGCCCTGACGATTCAGCCCGATGAAAAACTCCTCTCTGTCCTGACCGACTGGATCGACAAAATCGTTGACTGTCAGCAGGAAGACGGTTATCTCAACAGTTATTTTTCAGGAGAAAATGCTTCTGACCGCTGGAAAAATCTGCGTTCCTGGCACGAGCTTTACTGTGCAGGACACCTCATGGAAGCCGCCGTTGCCGCCAAAGATCTCCCCGGCGGCAAAAAGTTCCTTGATGCCATGTGCCGTTATGCCGACTGCATCTGCGACGTCTTCGGTCCCGGAGAAAACCAACGCCGCGGCTGGCCCGGTCACGAAGAAATCGAACTTGCCCTCATCAGGCTTTACCAAGCCACCGGAAACAAACGTTATCTTAAACAGGCTCAATATTTTATCAATGACCGCGGCACAACTCCCAATGTTTTTCTTGAAGAAGATCCCGGCTTTACCGGTATGTTGATAAATCTTCAGGCTGACAAACCCGTCCGCGAAATGACCGAAGCCTATGGTCACGCCGTCCGTGCCGTTTACCTCTACGCCGGCATGGTCGATCTGGCAAAAGAAACCAATGATTCTGAACTTCTTGCCGTATGTGAAAAGATTTTTGACAACATCCGCACCAAACGCATGTATGTCACCGGCGGTATCGGTTCAAGTTTCAAAGGCGAAACCTTCACCAAAGATTATGACCTTGCCAACGGCAGTTTGATGTATGCCGAAAGCTGTGCCGCCATGGGATTGGTCCAGCTGGCTTACCGCCTGTTCAACTGCACCGGAAAAGATATTTATCTTGATGTCCTTGAAACCGCCCTCTACAACAGCGTTCCCGCCGGTATAAGTCTCGCCGGTGAAGAATTTTTCTACACCAATTATCTGGAAGTTGATTCCAATCTCCAGACTTACAATTACGGCTCCCCCGTCCGGCAGAAGTGGTTCTCCTGCTCCTGCTGTCCCACAAGTTTCTGCCGTTTCCTCACTCAGACCGGAAAGTTTCTCTATTCCGTTTCTGATAACGAAATCTGTGTCAACATCCCCGCTGCCAACTTTTCAGAACTTTCTGTCGGAAGTCAAACAGTAAAACTCCGCATTGAGGGCAATTATCCCTATGACGGAAATGTGAGAATTTTTATTGAGTCAGATGCAATCTTCTCCCTCCGTCTCCGTATCCCCGGCTGGTGCCGTTCTTATCAAATCAAGTGTTGCGGAAAAGTGTACGATTCCCCTGTCATCTCCCGCCAATGGCGCACCGGTGATGTCGTAGAACTTGATCTTGATATGCCCGTTGATACCGTCTTCTGCAATCCCCAAGTTACCAACAACACCGGTCGTATCGCCCTCCGCCGCGGTCCCGTCGTTTATGCCCTCGAAGAAATTGATCAGTCCGCTCCCGTCCGCGAACTTATTATTGATACGCAGGAGCCCATGACTTTGACCAGTGTTCCCGGTCTCCCCGAAGGTACCCCCGCCATCTCCGGCTCCGCCATCAGAGAATTTTTTGAAGATGACAGTCTTTACTCCGTCTCTTCCCCCGAATACCAAACTCTCCCCTTCATCGCCATCCCCTACGCCCTCTGGCAAAATCGCGGTCCCTCCAACATGTCCGTCTGGGTCCGCTTTTTTTCCCGGTGAAAAAAAGCTTGGCAAAAAAAGCCGGGTAGCGGTCGGGTGCGTTGCCCGACCGGTCAGGGGGACTGACTGTCCCCCTGACAACCCCCGGAATGCCCGTGGGTAGTTCTTTGCCCGAGCCAAACCACACTGCGGCACCGCAAACCCTCGGGGTATCACATGGCGCACCCATCTTGTCAGACAGGTCAGACAGGTCAGACAGGTCAGACAGGTCAGACACAAGCGCCACACCCACGCAACACGCATACCGCCGTTGCTATCAAGCAAGCAAAGCACTACCCAACAGTAAATCTGCACTTTGAGCCAACCCAAACAGCGGCACAGGCAAACCCTCGGGGTATCACATGGCGCCCCCACCTTGTCCATTTGGTCTATCTGGTCCATCTGGTCCATTAGCAAGCGCCACACCCCCGCAACACGCACACCGCCGCCGCCATCAAGCAAGCAAAGCATTACCCTGCGGTAACTCTTTGCCACCGCAACACGCTCCCCCCAGCAGCCATCAAAACTAAAAAATACTTCAAATAAAAGTTGAAAAACAGTTCTTTGCAGAGTATCTTATTCTCTGAAAAGTTTTTTTACACTTTAATCAAAACAGAGGTTGAATATGTCAAAAATTTCGTTATTTTTTATCTGTATACTGACGGTTTTCTACTGTTGCAGCTGCCAATCAGGAAAACAGACGGCAACAGAATCAAAGGTTTCTGTGCCCGAACAACAAAAGTGTTTCAACTGGAATTCTCCGCAGATCAAAAAACTTTGTGACGGCATCGTTTATACACGGTTGGACCGTTCCTCTCCCCGCCTTTTGAAAATGGCAGCCGTCAAAATTGATCTCACCAATCCCAAACTGCGTTTTAAAATGACTTCACGCGACAAAGATTGGGGCAAACCCATGCCCGGTTTTGAAAAAAAGTTTGTCATCCGCACAAGACGTCAAACATGCAAAATGTTTATGGAAGAACATGTTAGAAAAGGATACAACATGGTTCTGACCGTCAACGGCACGCCGTTCGGCCCCTGGCAGCCGCCCTGGAATCACCCCTACGCGGACGGACAGGGACTGCTTGTTGACAACGGCGTTCTCGTTGCCCCCCCACGTCACAAACGTCCCGGATTCATCGTCAAAAAAGACGGCACGTTTGACCTTGCCGGATTTAAAAATACGGACGACATCAGTCATATCAAGCACGCGATCAGCGGATTTTCAACCGTCCTTGCAAACGGCAAAATCGTTGACAAAAGCCGCAAAGGTCTTGCGCCGCGAACCGGTTTCGGTATGTCCGCAGACAAAAAAACGCTCTATATCCTTGTCGCCGACGGCAGACAACCCAATTACAGTCTGGGCATTTCTACAAGAGAAGTCGCTGAATTTCTGAAATACCTCGGCGCCTCCGACGGTTTGAATATGGATGGCGGCGGCTCAACCACGCTCTATATCCGCGACAAAAACGGCATGAGAAATCTTGCACACTACATCGGCGGTTTTGAACGTATGCTCGGCGCCTGCATGGGCATTTATATTGCAGACGAAAAGCAGAAATAAAAGACTTCTTTATCCGGCGGCAGCGGAACATTTTTATCATTCTGCGGCTGTCTCTTCTGAAAATCCTTTTGATTAAGAACAATTTACCTCTTTAAATATCATAAATATCGCATATTGCTATTGCACATAAAGCGGAATTATGCTATATTAATATGATGTATTAAAGATGTAACTTCACAGGATTTTTATGAAAAGTTTAAGAAATATTGCTATTATCGCCCACGTTGACCATGGCAAAACCACTCTGGTTGACCAGATTACCCGCCAGGCAAATCTGTTCCGTGACAACGAAGTTGTCGCCACCCGTTTCCTTGACAGCAACGATCTGGAACGTGAACGCGGTATCACCATTCTTTCAAAGAATATAAGTATCACCTACAACGATACCAAAATCAACATCATTGACACCCCCGGACACAGCGACTTCGGCGGACAGGTTGAGCGCGTTCTCAAACTTGCCGACGGCGTTCTGCTTCTCGTGGATGCCGCCGAGGGTCCCATGCCGCAGACCCGTTTCGTGCTGGATAAAGCTCTTCAACTGGGACTGCGTCCCATTGTGGTTGTCAACAAAATTGACAAACCCGATGCCCGCCCGCAGGAAATCTGCAACAAGGTCTTTGACCTTTTCTGTGAACTTAATGCCAGTGATGAACAGTTGGATTTCCCCATTCTTTACGCAAGCGGCAGAGACGGCTGGGCGGTTGCAGATCTTGATGATGAACGCGTTTCCATCACCCCGCTGCTGGATGCCATCATCAAATACGTTCCCGAACCGGCAAAGGTTCCCGGTCCTGTTCAGGCGCAGGTTGCCACGCTGGATTACTCCAACTTCGTCGGCAGAATCGGTATCGGGCGCGTCTATCGCGGTACGCTGGATATCGGCAAACCCATGACCATCGTCAAACGTGACGGCTCTCTGAAACAGGCCGTTATCAAACAGCTCTTCACCTTTGAGGGACTTGAAAGAAAAGAAACTCAAACCATTGAATGCGGCGACTTGTGCGCCATCGTCGGAATTACCGATATTGATATATCTGATACCATCTGCGATGCGGAATCCCCCGAAGGAATGCCCGCCATCGCCATTGACGAACCGACGATTTCCATGACGTTCAGAATCAATGACTCCCCGCTTTTCGGCAAAGAGGGAAAGTTCGTCAGCAGCCGTCAGCTGCGTGAAAGACTTTTCAAAGAAACTGAACGTGATGTGGCTTTGAGAGTTGAAGAAATGGTTTCCGGAGACGCTTTCAAGGTTTCCGGACGCGGTGTTCTGCACCTTGCCATTTTAATTGAAAATATGCGCCGCGAGGGATACGAACTTGCCGTCGGTAAGCCTCAGGTCATCATCAAAGAGATCGACGGCGTTAAAAATGAACCTGTTGAACGCCTTTCAGTAGACGTCCCCGCTGAATCCGCCGGAAAAATTATTGAAATGGTGGGTATCCGCCATGGCGAAATGATCCAGATGGAGTCAAGAGGAACCCGTCAGCTGCTTGAATTTTACATTCCGACACGCGGTTTGATCGGTCTCCGCAGTAAAGCGTTGACTGCCAGTCAGGGTGAAGCGGTCATCTCTCACTTGTTTGACCACTACGAACCCTACAAAGGCGCTCTGCCCTCACGCCAGAACGGTGTGATGGTCAGTATGGCAGGCGGAAAAGCCGTTCCCTTTGCCATTGATGCGCTTCAGCTGCGCGGAGAATTTTTCATTGATCCCGGCACAGAAGCCTATGAAGGAATGATTGTCGGAGAACACTGCAAAGACAATGACCTTGTTGTCAACGTCCAGAAAGAAAAGCAGCTGACCAATATGCGCGCCGCCGGAAGTGACCGCAATATCAAAATCATTCCCGCAAGAAAAATGTCGCTGGAACAAGCTCTGGAATACATTGACGATGACGAACTTGTGGAAGTTACGCCCAAGAATATCCGTCTCCGCAAAATATTCCTGACCGAACTTGAAAGACGCCGCAACAAATTCAATAAAGACGAAGAATAATAAAACATTTTCCAACAGCATAGGAGAAACAAGGAAATGGACAATCAACTGGTAACAATGGGCAAACGCATCAGGGAGATCCGAACGATTCTGGATATTTCCATCGCGGAGATGGCTCGAATTACCAACATTTCCGAAGAGGAATACATTGCTCATGAAGAGGGAAAAGTTGACAGTTCCTTCACCTTTATTCTCCGCTGTGCCAACCGTTTCGGTGTGGATATCAGCACGCTTGTTTCAGGCGAATCTCCGAAGTTATCCTTTTATACCCTGACGAAAAAAGGCGGCGGTATGCCCCTGAAACGGCGTGCGGGGTTCGAATACCGCCACCTGGCTTCAATGCTCAAAAACCGCAAAACCGATCCCTTTGTGGTCAAGGCGCCCCCCCAGCCTGATGATACACCCATCCACCTGGCGACCCATGCCGGACAGGAATTTGACTACATCCTCAAAGGACGCCTCAAAGTTCAGCTTGACGACAAAATTGAATACATGGAACCGGGGGACAGTATTCTGTATGACTCCTCCCGTCCGCACGGTATGGTCGCTGTCGGAGATGAAACCTGTGAATTTCTCGCCGTCGTCTTTGAAAGCGACGGTTCGCACGAATACCAGACCGATTCAGCACCGTCCGCCGGTGTTGAGGTCAAACCGACGGATGAACTGATTTATCACAAGTTCATGAATGAGACCCTTGATGAAGAGGGACACCTTAAAAGCGTCAAATTCAACATTCCCGAAAACTTCAACTTTGCCTATGACGTTGTGGATGCTCTTGCGAAAAAGTCTCCGGAGAAAACCGCAATGGTCTGGGTCGATGAACAGCAGAACTGCAGAAACTTCACCTTTGCCGATATTGCCCGCAATTCGGCAAAAGCCGCCAATTATTTAAGCAGTCTGGGAATCAAAAAAGGCGATATCGTCATGCTGGTCATGAAGCGGCATTATCAGTTCTGGTTTGTCATCAATGCACTGCACCGTATCGGTGCGATCGCCCTGCCCGCCTCAAATCAGCTGCTTGCCAAAGATTTTGAATACCGCTTCAATTACTCTCAGGTCAAGGCGGTCATCTGTACGGCTGACGGCAATGTTACTGAAGCCGCCGATGAAGCGGCGGCAAAGTGTCCTTCGGTTGAGTGTAAAATCATCATCAACGGTCAACGTGAAGGCTGGCATGACTTCAATGCGGATTTACCGCGTTACAGCGATGTTTTTGAACGTCCCGCAGGACTTAAAGCAACAGATCCCGGAATCATGTTTTTCAGTTCAGGAACGACCGGTTATCCCAAGGCTGTCCTGCACTCCCAGACCTATCCGCTGGGACACATCATCACCGCCAGATGGTGGCACAATGTTCAGCCCGACGGACTGCATTTCACCATCAGCGACACCGGATGGGGCAAGGCTCTCTGGGGCAAAATTTACGGACAATGGCTCTGCGAAAGTGCAGTTCTCGTCTATGACTTTGATCGCTTTATCGCTGAAGATATCCTCAACTTGTTCAGCAAGTACAAGGTGACGACGTTCTGTGCGCCGCCGACGATGTACCGCTTCTTTATCAAAGAGGATTTATCAAAGTTTGATCTCTCAAGTCTCAAATATGCGACGATCGCCGGAGAAGCACTCAATCCCGAGGTGTTCAACCAGTTCTACAAAGCGACGGGCATTAAAGTCATGGAGGGATTCGGACAGACTGAAACCACGCTCACCATCGGTAATTTGATCGGCATGACACCCAAGCCCGGCTCCATGGGCAAACCATCACCGATGTATAATGTGGAACTTGTTGATTACGACAACAATCCTGTCAAATCAGGAGAAGTCGGAGAAATCGTTATCAAGGCTCAAAAGAACGAAGTCTGCGGACTTTTCCTTGAATACTTCAAAGATGCCGAGCAAACCGGAGAAAGCTGGAAAGACGGCATTTACCACACCGGCGACACTGCCTGGAAAGATGAAGACGGTTACTTCTGGTATGTCGGCAGACGTGACGATTTGATCAAATCCTCCGGCTACCGTATCGGACCGTTTGAAATTGAATCGGTCATCATGGAGCTGCCTTATGTGCTTGAATGTGCCGTTGTCGGTGTTCCCGATCCGGTGCGCGGACAGGTCGTCAAAGCCTTTGTGGTTCTGACCAAAGGCACTCAGCCCTCTGATGAACTTGTCAAAGAAATTCAAAGTTACGTCAAGACCCATACGGCACCGTACAAATATCCGCGCCAGGTCACATTCATTGATGCCATGCCCAAGACGACCAGCGGAAAGATCCGCCGTACGGTCTTGAGAGAAATGAAATAAAACGGAGAATGAAAATATGAAACGTGTTCTTTCGATTCAAGACATTTCATGTGTCGGTAAATGTTCTCTGACTGTTGCCCTGCCGATTATTTCAGCAGCGGGCATTGAAACCTCTATTCTGCCGACGACGGTTCTCTCAACGCACACGGCTTTCAAAGGGTTCACGTTCCGTGATTTGACGGACGACGTTCCGCCGATCATTGAACATTGGAAACAGGAAAAAATCACCTTTGACGGTATTTCTTCGGGGTATCTGGGTTCACTCCGGCAGATTGAACTTGTGGAGCAGATTTTTGACGACTTCAACGGAGAAAATGTGCTGCGTTTTGTCGATCCTGCCATGGGTGACAACGGCAAACTTTATGTGGGCTTTGACAAAGATTTCGCCCTGCGCATGGGCAAACTCTGTTCCCATGCGGATATCATTGATCCCAACCTGACAGAAGCCGTCTTCATGCTCGGGATGGATTATCCCGGAGACAACTATGATGAAAAATACATCAAAGAACTGCTTAAACGTCTCTGCGGACTGGGTACACCTCTTGCAGTTTTAACCGGCGTGTCATTCTCTGAGAACGAATACGGTGTCGCCGCATACGATGCAGAAAAAGATGCTTATATTACTTATTTTGCAGAACATCTCCCGGTTTCCTTCCACGGTACCGGAGATGTGTTTTCAAGCGCACTTTTCGCTGCCCTCATTGCCGGACAGCCCCTGTATGATGCCTTGAAAACTTCTGTCAATTATACCGTTGAATCTATTAAACAAACGATTTCTTACCCCGGACACAACTGGTACGGTGTGGATTTTGAAACCGCCATTCCGTACTTTTTGAAACAACTGGGCAAGATTTGAAAAAGGAAATGAAAAAATGAATTACACCGGAACCAGAGGCAAATATGCCATTTCCTCCTCAGAAGCCATCGCACGCGGTATTGCTTCTGACGGCGGACTCTTTGTCCCCGAATCCTTCCCCGCACTTTCTGACAGCGAAATCAAAGCGCTGGTTGAAATGAACTACTGTGAACGCGCAAAACTTGTCCTGTCAAAGTATCTGACGGATTTCAGCGAAAGCGAACTGGATGATTGTGTCAAAGGTGCTTACTGCGGTACTTTTGATGACGATAATCCGGCGCCGCTGCGTGAAGTGGATAATAAAACTTTTCTGCTTGATTTGTGGCACGGACCGACCTGTGCTTTCAAAGACCTGGCTCTTCAGCTTCTGCCGCACCTTTTGACCCGTTCCGCCAAACGCACCATGTCCGACAAGGATATCGTGATTCTGGTGGCAACTTCAGGCGACACCGGCAAAGCGGCGCTGGATGGTTTTGCTGATGTGCCGGGCGTGAAAATCATCGTCTTCTATCCTGAAAACGGCGTCAGCGCCATTCAGAAACTGCAGATGACCACCCAGACGGGAAACAACGTTTCCGTCTGCGCCATCAAAGGCAACTTTGACGATGCCCAGACCGGTGTCAAAAACATCTTCTCCGATCCTGAAATGATCAAAAAGCTTTCAGATAACGGACTGGTGTTTTCTTCAGCCAACTCCATCAACTTCGGACGTCTTGTTCCGCAGATCATCTACTATGTTTCCGCCTGCTGCGACCTGCTCAAAGCCGGAAAACTTGCTCCGGGCGAAAAATTCAACGTCGCCGTTCCCACCGGCAACTTCGGCAATATCCTTGCCGCCGTCTACGCCAAAAGAATGGGAATTCCCGTCAATAAATTCATCTGCGCTTCAAACAAAAATCGCATTCTGACGGACTTCATCCGTACCGGAACATACGACAGAAACCGCGAATTTTATCTCACCAGCAGTCCCTCTATGGATATTCTCATATCCTCAAATCTGGAACGTATGCTCTATCACCTCTACGACGGCAACTGTGCCGAAGTCGCCAAATTGATGGATTCCCTCAAAAAAGAGGGCAAATACACCGTTTCTGCTGAAGTTCTGAGTAAACTTCAGAGTGAATTCTGGGGCGGTTTCTGCGATGATGAAGCGGCGGAAAAAGCCATCAGCAAACTTTTCAACGAAAAGAATATGCTCTGCGATACCCACACCGCCGTCGCGGTGGATGTGGTTGAACAGTACCGCAAGGAAACCGGAGATGATACACTCTGTGTCATGGCCTCAACCGCCTCTGCCTACAAATTTGCTCCGGCAGTTCTGCCCGCTGTTTTCAAAGGCGATATGCCTGAAGACGGTTTCAAAATCATTGAGAAACTCTCTGAAGTGACCGCAACGCCCATTCCCGCACCGCTTGCCGGACTTGACAAACGTGAAGTCCTCCACAAAAACTGCGTGGAAAAATCTCAAATGGCAGAGTTCATCTTAAAGACCCTGCTCAAGTAAAACGCGCTTTTTCACGATAAGGGCAGATGGGAACCGGGGGGAAGAGGAAAAACTTTTTTTCACGAGAAAAAAAGTTTTTCCTCTTCCCCCCGAACCCCCTATCT
>SUVX01000075.1 GCA_015061725.1 Lentisphaerota bacterium | reverse complement strand
CAACAAAATACCCCGCTTTTTTTGAAAGAAAAGGGGAGCGCGAGGGGAAAAGAAAACTTTTTTTCCCGTGAAAAAAAGTTGTCTTTTCCCCTCGCATCCAGCCCCTTTACTCTCATAGAACTTCTGGTCGTTATTGCCATCATTGCCATTTTAGCCGCAATGCTTATGCCGGCACTGCAAAAAGCCCGGGATGCGGGAAAAATGACAAACTGCAAAAACAACAGCCGTCAGATCGCCCAGACGATCCTCCGCTACACCGATGACTACAAAGGTCATCTGCCCGCATTCAGTCACGACGGCAGCCATCAGTGCTGGGCGGTCACTTATTTGAAATATATCGGTTATGCCGATCCGCGTCCGGAATTTGACGTCTACTATACCGGTGCCGCCAAATGGAAAAAAGAATTCTGCTGTCCTTTCTATCCGGACAGTTCCGTTACAGGACGCAGAAAAATAAGCTGCTATCTTTCAGCGTGTTATTTGATGAGTTCAGCGATTTCTCCGTCAAACAGAGCTGACGGCGGTGTTGCCTACACCAGTGCCGTCAAACCGCGGCTGATTTCAAATTACAAACAGCCCAGCCGTATTTATATGCTCCTTGAAGCAACGTCCTGGTGCTACTTTCAGCTGGGCGGCGTTCAGCCGAACAACTTTATTCCCGGACATACTGAAAAAATGAATATCTCTTTCCTTGACGGACACACTGAAGCCGTAGGTTACGATGTGGTCTGGAGAGCCACTACCGGCGGCGGAGCTGCCAGTACCAACTATCTGTATCTGCCCTGGTCTGACGGTATTCAATAAAAAGGAGTTGACGATTTTATGAAAAAGTTTTTCTGTGCCTCAGCACTTCTGTGCGGACTGAGTCTTTCTGCAGAGTTATCCATTGTTCTGCCCGATCATCCCACAGCCTCCGAAAAGATGGCGGCTCAGGAACTTGCGGAACACTTCACCGCCGCTACCGGAAAAAAGTATCCCATCGTTAAAGGCAAAGTTTCCGGGAAAGCAATCTATATCGGTACACATCCCCAAGCCGTTAAAATTGCCGGAAAGAAAAAATACGGTAAAGAAGAGTGGCAGCTTACTGCCAAAGACGCCAACACCCTTGCTGTTACAGGAGGCGAACCGCGCGGTGTCATCTATGCCGCATACGAGTTTCTCGAAAGTGATCTGGGCGTGGTTTGGATGGATGAGTGGAGTGTTCACGTTCCCAAACACAAAACAATTCAATGGAAAAAAAATCTGAAACGCTCAGGCATCCCCTCTTTCCCCTACCGCAGTGTCCATACCTACTTCGGTGCGCCCAAAGATTTGTATTTCAAACACATGGCGCGCAACAGGATGAATCATTATCACGATAAAATGGTTTATTCCGGCCCCGCTTTTGACAGAGGCGTCAATTCCGTCACGGGATATCCGAGAGCCTGCCACACTTATTTCAACTACACAAAAGACTGGGGCAAGGCAGAAGAAGAGTGTTTCTCCTGGTCACAATCTTCAAGAAAGAGAATCCGTGCCAAAAACGCTTCCGGTCCGGGACAGGTCTGTTACAGCAACCCGAAAACGGTAACTCTTTTTACAGCAAAATTAAAAGAATTTATTGCCCTTGATGCAAAGACTCATCCCGTCGGACGCCGTCCTGAAATTTACTGCATCATGCAGAATGATAACGGCGCCGACTGTCAGTGCAAAGAGTGTCTTGCGCTGGTCAAAAAGTATAAAGGTTACTCCGGTGCATTGCTCCACTTCATCAACGGTATCGCACGGAATATCCGCAAGGATCATCCGGATATCAAAATCATGACAACGGCTTATATCAACACAAAAAATCCGCCGGTCGGCATTAAGCCGGAATCCAACGTCATGGTTGAAATCGCCCTGCTGGGCGGAGAGTATTCCGGAGAAAAACGTCATACTCACCGTTCTTATTACCACCCTGCCAATAAAGATTTGCGCAAACTCCTTGAAGATTGGAGCAAAATCACCACGCTCGGTATCTGGGATTACTGGATTCTTTTTGCAGAACGCTGGAAATATCCTGCCACCAATGCGCTTAACATCGCAGAAAACTTGCGGTTTTACAAAAAACTCGGTGTTCAGTTTGTCTTTGCCGAATGTGAAGAACCCGTTTACACCAGTTTGCACCAGCTGCGTGTCTGGCTTGGTTTGCGTTTGATGAATAATCTTGATCTGGACGAACAGAAAGAAATTGACCGTTTCATGGCAGCCTATTACGGCAAAGCCGCTCCTTATATGCGGAAATATCACGATTTTCTCCAAAAGGGAAATACGGCTCTTGACGGCTCTCTCTGCGACATTCCGCTCAACCGCAGAACGGACTTGAATGACGACTTTTTCCGCACCGTTTTAAAATGGTTCGACGAAGCTGAAAAGGCAGTCAAAGATGATCCGGTCATTCTGGAACGCCTGGGCAAGGAACGCAACTCCATTGACACAGCTCTGCTGGATAAACGCGCCATGCTGGCAAAAGAACTTGTTCCCGATCCCAACGCCATTGCCGCAAGATTGAAGAAAAATTTTGATACCGCTGTCAAACGCTATACCTATCCCGCCAAACAGAAAAGGCGTCTGGATGAAATGGTCGTCTACTGTCAGGGTATCAATGCCAATGTTCCGCCGCTGAAAGGCTTTGAAGACAAACAAGTTATCGCCGACTGTGCCTGGCCGGTTCTGACAACGGATAAAATGTCCTCCGTATTGACCGATCCTGAAGCCGCAGGCGGCAAAGCCGTCGGTTTCACCGAGGGCATTCTGCCGAGCAGAACGACACCGTCTGAACTGGTCAAACGCTTGAAAAATGACCGGGGAATAAGTTTGGGCGTCTATGATTTCCATAACCGCCGCTATCAGGCAAAAAGCAATCTGCCGGAACAGAAAATTCCGACCGATGAAAAATATCACTGGTATTCTCTGGGCAGATTGACACTGACCGAAAAATGTTTCCTCTGGATGCACTGGAGCTGGTGTATGCAGCTGCAGTTGAGAGCCTATTATGACACATCCGGATTGAATAACGATGTGGAAATCTTTGTTCATCTCAAAGTTCAGGGTCCCAATATCGCCAAGGGTTCAAAGAAACCCAACACCTATGCTGTTGACCGTGTCGTAATCTGCAAAGCCGGTATCGGCGGTCCGGGACCGGTTTCCACGCCGCTGCCCAAACAATATAAAAACAGAAAAGTTTATGCTGATCTTGTCGGAACAACTCTGCCGACCTGGCGTTTTGACAAGGTTTATGATGTTGATTCTCTTTACGGTTCGGCATTGAATGTTGACAAGAGAAGCACTCACAGCAAACGGCATTTTATGATCGGTATGTACGATGACATCAACCGCAGAACCGCCGTCCGTATCACCCCGCAAGTACCTCAGGACGAGAAGTATCATTTCTACTCTCTCGGTGTCCGGAAAGTTCCCAAAAGAGGTTATATTTTTGCCCACAGTTCAGGATATCTCAGAGTAGAGACCAAACGGTGCGCCAATTTTCTGGAACCTGACAAAAAGTACGAAGTTATTGTTTCCGTGAAAGCGCAGGGTCCGGCTTATGTCTCCGGCTCAAAGAAAATAAATGCAGTCTTCATTGACCGTGTTCTGCTTCTGGAGCCGGAAAAAGGAAAGAAAAAATGAACGTTCATTCTATGAAAAAGTTTCTCTGCGCCTCAGCACTTCTGTGCGGACTGAGTCTTTCTGCAGAGTTATCCATCGTTCTGCCTGAAAATCCCACCGCCTCCGAAAAAATGGCGGCTCAGGAACTTGCGGAACACTTCACCGCCGCTACCGGAAAAAAGTATGCCATTGTCAAAGGCAAACCTGCCGGAAAAGCAATCTATATCGGTACACATCCTGAAGCGGTCAAGATTGCCGGAAAAAGAAAATACGGCAAAGAAGAGTGGCAGCTTACCGCCAAAGATGCAAACATTCTTGCTGTCACCGGCGGCGAACCGCGCGGCGTTATCTATGCCGCTTATGAGTTTCTGGAAAATCATCTCGGGGTCATCTGGATGGATGAGTGGAGTGTTCACGTTCCCAAACACAAAACGATCCGCTGGAAAGCAAATCTGAAACGCTCCGGCATCCCCTCCTTCCCTTACCGCAGTGTCCACACCTACTTCGGTGCGCCCAGAGATTTGTATTTCAAGCACATGGCACGCAACCGCATGAACCATTTTCACGACCGCATGATCTTCAAAGGTCCCGCCTTTGACCGCGGCGTAAATTCAGCTACCGGTTATCCGCGTGCATGTCATACTTTTTACTACTACTCCAAAGATTGGGGCAAAGATGAAGAAGAGTGTTTTTCATGGTCAGCCAATGCCCGTAAACGCATTCGTGCGACTTCTGCACGCGGTCCCGGTCAGGTCTGTTACAGCAATCCCAAAACGGTTGAACTTTTCACCGCCAAGCTGAAAGAATTCATCGCCCATGATGCCAAAACTCATCCCGAAGGACGCCGTCCCGAAATTTACTGCATCATGTCCAATGACAACAACGCCGACTGCCAATGCAAAGGCTGTATGGCTCTGGTAAAAAAATATAACGGTTATGCAGGCGCATTGATCCATTTTATCAACGGTATCGCCCGCAATATCCGTAAAGATCATCCCAATCTCAAAATAATGACCACAGGTCATTTGAACACCAAATATCCGCCTGTCGGCATCAAACCCGAACCCAATGTCATGGTTGAAATCGCTCTTCTTGGCGGCGAATATACCGGCGAAAAACGCCAGACTCACCGCTCCTACAATCATCCAGCCAACAAGGAACAGAGAAAACTCCTTGAAGACTGGAGCAAAATCACCACTCTCGGCATCTGGGATTACTGGATTTTGTATGCAGAACGCTGGAGATATCCTGCCACCAACGCTCTCAACATTGCTGAAAACCTCCGTTTCTACAAAAAAATCGGGGTCAAATTCATTTTCGGCGAATGTGAAGAACCCGAATATACCGGTATGCATGCGCTCCGTGTCTGGCTCGGCTTGCGCATGATGAACAATCTTGAGTTGGATGAACAGAAAGAGATCGACCGCTTCATGGCGGCATATTTCGGCAAAGCCGCACCTTTCATGCGCAAATATCACGACCTTTTGCAAGCGGGCAATACTGCTGTTGAAGGTTCTCTCTGCGATCTTCCTTTGAACCGCAGAACGGATTTGAACGACAACTTTTTCCGCAAAACTTTGCAATGGTTCGATGAAGCCGAAAAAGCCGTCGCTGACGATCCCGTCATTCTCGGACGCATCAGCAAGGAACGCATCCCCGTTGACAGAGCATTGCTTGACAAACGCGCCATGCTGGCAAAGGATCTCGTTCCCGACCGCAACAAAATTGCCGCCCGTCTGCACAAAAACTTCAACTGGGCAATCAAAAAATATACTATCAAAGTCAAACAGCAGAGACGCCTGGATGAAATGGATGTCTACTGTCAGAGTATCAACGCTGACATTCCGCCGCTCAAAGGCTTTGAAAATAAACAAGTTATGGTCGATTGCACATGGCCCGTCCTCATCACTGACAAAAATGCTTCCGTCATCGAAGATCCCGAAGCCGCAGGCGGCAAAGCTGTCGGCTTTATGGACGGTATTCTCCCCAAAAGAACTACCGCTGCTGAACTTAAAAAACGTCTCAGCAGTGAACGCGGTTTGAGCCTCGGTGTTTATAATTACCACGACCGCGTTTATCTCGCCAAAACATCACTTCCGCGCGAAGTCCTGCCGACCGATGAAAAATATCACTGGTATTATCTCGGCAGATTGACTATCTCGGAAAAATGTTTCCTCTGGCTGCACTGGAGCTGGCGTAGTCAGCTGCCCTTGCGTGAATATTATGACCCCTCCGAATTGAATAATGATGTGGAAATATATGCCCGTATCAAAGTTCAGGGGCCGAATTTCGTAAAAGGTTCCAAAAAGCCCAACGCTTACATGACTGACCGTGTGGTTATCTGCAAGGCAGGCATCGGCGGCACAGGCCCTGTTTCTCATCCTTTGCCTCCGCAGTATAAGGGCAGAAAAGTTTATACCGACTTGGTCGGACTTGCGCTCCCCGTCTGGAAATTCGACAAAGTTTATGATGCTGACTCTCCTTTCGGTTCAGCTCTGACTATCGACAAAAAAAGCACTCACAAAGGCAGAAAATTTGCAATCGGCATGTATGATGAACTCAATCGCAAAATGGTCAAACGCATTATGCCCGCCGTTCCGCAGGATGAAAAATATCATTATTATTCTCTCGGAGTCCGTAAAATTCCGGCAAAGGGGTATATTTTTGCCCACAGCTCCGGACTTCTGCGCGTTGAAACTAAAAGATGTGCAAATCTTTGGAATCCGGATAAAAAATATGAAGTCGTCGTTTCCGTCAAAGCGCAGGGACCGGCTTATGTTCCCAACTCCGGAAAAGAGGATGCCGTCTTTATTGACAGAGTTCTGATTCTGGAACCCGAAAAAGGAAAAAAGAAATGAAAATAAGTTTTCAATCTGAATATGATGTCATTGTCACCGGCGGCGGTATCGCCGGCGTTGCAGCTGCAATCGCCGCCGCCGAAAACGGTGCCAAAACAGCATTGATTGAAAAAACCGCCTGGTTCGGCGGTCTTGCTACGACCGGATTGATTTACTTTTATCTGCCCGTTTGCGACGGTTACGGTCATCAGGTAAGTTTCGGTCTCTGTGAAAAATTATTGAAGGCCTCTTTCAAATACGGTCCGGACTCATTGAATCACAACTGGCAGCAGCCCAATTCCGCAGGCGAAGGCATTTATGACCGTTACCGCACCACGTTTTCTCCGGCTTCTTTCATTATCGCGATGGATGAATTGCTGGAACAAGCCGGAGTGGAAATCTGGCTGGATACCGTTTTTACAGGATTTGAGCGCAAAGATAATACCAATATGCTTTATCTGCGGAACAAGGGCGGAAACGGTCTTTTCAAAGCGCCTGTTATCATTGATGCCACGGGCGACGGAGAAGTTGTCCGCGAAGCCGGCGGCTCTGTCCGTGTCGGAGAAAATCAACTGGCATACTGGGGATTGGAACACTGCAACCCCAATCCCGCTGAAAAAAACTGGTATACGCTTGAATCCACAACGCGCGGTCTTATCAAAGGACTTGTGGAAACAACACCCTTTGATTTTCACGAAACCGAGCCCAGGGGCGTAACAGAGTTTTTGCTCAGAGGCAGAAAATGGGCAAGAGAACAGTACGCCCAAACCGATCGCAAAAAACATTTTCCCGTTCTGCTGCCGGGTATGGCACAATTCCGCACTGCCGCAGCCATCTGCGGATTGGAAACGATTGCAGAAAATACGCACAATACCCATTTTGAAGATTCGATCGGCATGGCTTCTGACTGGGGCAGTGTCAATACGATTCAGGAAATTCCGTACAAGGCACTTGTTCCCCGCAACACACAGGGAATACTCGCCGCCGGACGCTGTATTTCAGCTGAGGGATATGCCTGGGAACTCATCCGTTCCATTCCCGCCTGTGCCGTTTCAGGAGAAGCGGCGGGGACTGCTGCTGCCCTCTGTGTCAAACAAAATATCGATCCGCAAGACCTTTCAGTTCCCGAATTGCAGCAGCTGCTGCGGAAACGCAACTGTAAACTCACCCTGCATGAAGCCGGACTGCTTTACCGCGATGAACCGGGGGCAAGACCCTCATCCCTGAAAAAAACATTCCATTAAAAATATGAACAAATCTCTTTTAAAACAATACAGTGTCAACTGGCATACCCTGGAGCAGACACACGATCTTTCTCTGCCTGATTGGGGACCGTATTCGTCTCAAACTTTCGGCTTGTCGCATTTGCATGACAAGGAACGCGGCAGCCGTCTGGACATGGTGCTTATTCCGGGCTTTTACCGCAGACCGCTTGCTCTGCCTGATGCCCGCAGACCCAGCGGCGGTATTCCCTGGCGGTGTTCAGATGATCTGAAACAGTTTTCTTACCGCCAGCAGTTGGAATGGAAAGATAAAGTTTACGCCGATTTGGAGTTTATAGAGTGTTCTGAATCAGCTCATCTTCTCCGCTGCCGTTTGAATAACGCCACCAAGCACAAACAGGATCTTGCCGTACACCTGCTGACCCGTTTGATTCCGTTGAGAACGCATTACTGTTCTGTTCCGGATGCGTTGGAAATCATTCATCCCGAACTGCCCGGCTGCGGTTTGAACAGCGATTTGCTCCATCCTGAAGAGGTGCTTTCTTCTGAATTGATTCTGCAGGATTCGGTTTATTCCTTAAAAGCAGGAATGACGGCAACTTTTCATGCACAAAATGATCTGACGGGAAAACAGCTTTATCTTTATTGTCAGAAACAAAATGAAAATTGGCAATTTATTCTTCTGCCGCAAACGACAGGCAAAACCGTGCAGTACACTTCTTCTGAAGATATCAGAATCAACCGCCTCGCCGTATTGCCGTCAGACGGCAAAGCGGAACTGTTTTGCGAACAGGCATCTTCAGAAGTTTTTGCGGAAAAAGTGGATACGGGAAAATATCTGCTCCGTTTCAAAACAGGCGGTGATTGCTACGGTATATGTTCTGTAAAAACGCCGTCATTTCACCGGAGTTATCTTTCTAAAAATCTGATTTCGACATTCACTTATTGTGATTACGTTCTTCAGAAACATCCCGGAGATAAAATCTATGAACCCGGCGGTACCGAGGGCGCTTTTGATATTGCGATCCAGCCGGTGACATTAGCTCCCGACACAGAAGAATGTATTGATTTTTATGTCTGGAACGGAAACGAAAAGGACATCCGCAAGATATTGCAGCAGGGAACACTCCCGCCGATTCCGGCGCCTTCCATAATGCCGCTTCCGGTCAGTCCTTATACATTCAGCATGGAACGGATGGCTTCAGTGATTATGACCAATGTGATTTTCCCCATCCGCTGCAGCGGAAAATATGTCCGCAATCACACCCCCGGACGGCTCTGGAACTGTCTTTACACCTGGGATTCAGGTTTTATCGGACTGGCTCTGCTCGATCTCAACCTGCAGAGAGCCGTTGAAAATCTGAATGCTTATCTGACAGAAAAAGGCAATACGGAAAATGCTTTTGTCCTTCACGGCACTCCTCTTCCGATGCAGATTTTTCTTCTCTTTGAACTGTGGAACCGCACCTGCGACAAAACGCTGCTGCGCCATTTCTACCCCCGCGTAAAACAGATGTATGATTATCTGGCGGGACACACCCCCGGCTCAAGTACAAGAAAACACTGTAATAAACCCTTTATCTGCACCTGGGATTACTTTTACAATTCCGGCGGCTGGGACGATTATCCGCCCCAGTGGACACGGCTGCAGAATCAGGAAAAAGACCGTGTGATCCCGGCAATCTCCACTTCGGCGATTATCCGTTCTGCAAAATTACTGCGCTTTCTGGCGGAAATCCTCTGCGAAACAACAGAACAATTCGATCAGGATATTCGGGAATTGACGCAATCTCTTCAGGAATATTCCTGGGACTCTGAAGCGGAGTATTTCAGTTATGTTACAGTAAATGAACAAGGTGATCCCGACGGTTTCTTCAGATACAAAGACGGCACAAATTACAATATGGGACTGGACGGAACTTCGCCCTTGATTGCCGGTGCCGTCACCCCGGAACAGAAAGAAATTTTGTGGCATAAACTTCAATCAGAGAAACATCTCTGGTGCCGTGCCGGAATTTCAACAGTGGATCAATCCGCCCCGTATTTCACGCCTGACGGTTACTGGAACGGCAGTGTCTGGTTTCCGCATCAATGGCTTTGGTGGAAAGCGGCGCTGAATGACGGCTTGGAACGTTTCGCTGAAAAAATTGCCTCAAACGCATTAAAAATCTGGGAACGTGAAACTCATAAGAATTATGCCTGTTATGAACAATTCAGTGTCACCTCAAGTTTCGGCATGGGCTGGCATCACTTTTCTGGATTGTCTTCTCCGGTCATCTGTTGGCACCGGGCATATTTTGAAGAAGATGCGCTCACAGCAGGCTATGATGTTTTGATCACTTCCCGGACAAAAAGTTCATGGAATTTGAAAATTGCGGGAAACTCCGGAGAAAAAACCTCTTTAATTTACGGTGGATCCCCCAAAGAAATCAAGTATCAGGGCAAAAAGATTCATTTCCGCAAAACATTCGGACCTTCGGTGGTTTTCAATCTGCCGAAAAACACCGAAGGTCTTTTGGAAATTCATTGATTTTAACGCCTGCAGGAAAAGCAGCACTTAGTGCCATTTTTACGGTAATGAATCGTTAAAAAATTGAATTGGTGCCATTTTGAATAAATTGTTTAAAATGGCACCGATTCTTATTTTCAGCCCACCGCACTTTAGATAACGTCCGAGAAATTGCGCACATTTTCAGAAAGAGGGCTTGAAAAGAGCCTGTTTCTGTGATTGATTATTGTTACCACACACTTGATCAACAGAAAGGAAACAGGCTATGGGAAATGTAACGCAAAAAAATGAAAAGTCAATCTCTGGAGCTATAAAAATTGACGAAAAAGAGATCGGCGACCATCTGAACCAACTTGTCCGGCAATCGGTAGAGGACACAATCAACAGTTTGCTTGATGCAGAAGCAGATGCCATTTGTAACGCAACCCGTTATCAGCACAGCCCAGATCGTCTTGACAGCCGTGCAGGCTCCTACAAACGCAAACTATTGACAACATCCGGCGAAGTTGAGTTAACAGTTCTTTAGTTTGCGGAGATTACCCTTTGAAACTCAAATTATCCAGCGTTATCAGACTAAGCAGAGTTCGGTTGAAGAAGCTCTGATAGAAATGTACCTTGCCGGTGTTTCAGCTATCTGAAAGACCGTGGTTTAAAAGGTGTCAAATTGGTTATTTCAGATAAAGCTTCAGGATTGGTTGATGTCCTGGGCGATTTCTTTCCTGCTGCTCAATGGCAACGCTGTGTAGTTCATTGGTACAGAAATGCTTTCAATAAATGTCCTTATAAACATGTAAAGACAGTTGCAGCCATGCTGAAAGCGATACACGCTCAGGAAGATAAAGAGGCGGCAAGACAAAAAGCTGTTCTTGTTGCTGATAAACTGCGAGGAATGAAGTTAGACTCTGTTGCAAAGTTTGTGGAAGACAGCGTAGAAGAAACTCTTTCTTATATGGATTTCCCTTATGAACATTGGGTGAAAATCAGAACAAACAATGGTTTGGAACGAATCATGAAAGAGATCCGGCGACGAACAAGGGTTGTGGGCAGTTTTCCGGATGGCTATTCTGCAATGATGTTAGTTGGAGCAAGATTAAGACATATTTCTACAACAAAATGGGGAACCCGTCAGTATCTTTGCACTTGCAAAATTTACGAACAAGGTGTAATTTAATGGAGGTAACAGGCTCCGCCTGCACAAAACGACCTGCTCCTCCGGAGCTTCTTAGACGGTCGTTTTGTTACGGCTGCGCCTTAAGCACGTGGGATAATCAATCTAAAATGTGCGCAAAATACCGGACACTACCTACATGGAATGGCACCAATTACAAAAAAATGACAGATTTAGTGAAAAATGAAAATTTTTTTGATTTTATTGTCGCCTGAATTCGTTAGGCAATATGGTTTCAGAGCGGATATTACCATTTTTTACATTAAACTGTAATTTATGCCCTGATTTTTTTTTGAATTCTATCATAGAATTGGATTTATCATATGATGTATTTTCACCAAACAAATATTTATTTCCATACCAATCGGCTCCTTCTGCAATAAATAATTTGTATTTGCCAGCAGGAATGATGATAGTTTTTTCAGAAACGGCTCCCAAATACACGGTTAAAACAGTTTTATCGCTTTGTGAGTCAAGAAATTTAACCATTTTATTGGCTCCATTATTCTGTAGGGTAAGCAAGGAAAAATCTGAGATTTGAAAATTTTTCTCTTCATAAAATCGTTCGATTTTTCCTGCAGGAAATTCTATTGACTGCATTGATGACGGAGGGATCGCATACATTTCATTATTCCATTGCCATAACGTAGCGGTAATAACACAGGCCAATACGGCAGCTGTCAACAAATTGAGAAAAAATGTTTTTCGGCTTCGTAATATAAGTGAATTCAACGGTTGAAGTTGAATGTTTTCAAAAACACCGAGAGTTTTCAACCCAGCAATATCGCCAGCCAAAACGAACTGGCGAATACGGTCACATCTTTTGATGATGTTATTGCGAATACAATCTGCTTTATCTTTAGAAGCTACAAAAATTTCTTCTTTGCGATCGAGATAAACAACTTCCAATGTACTTGATGTATATTCCTTATTTTTATCGTAATGATCAACTCTGGTTATAGATTTTATTTCCCATAGCGGAAGAATTCTAATAAACTTTGATGTGGTTTCAATAATATATGCTTGGGTTAGATAACACCCCTCGCATAAGTAACCTGTATTGTTGGCATAAATCAAACGGATTGATTTCCACACCCAATATGTTGCGAATGTCATCCAACATGCGGTTCCCAAGGCAGACCAAATATCCCATCTGTGATCAGAGGACGAGTAAGAAAGACACGAGGCTGCTGCGATTACGAATACAATCGTACCTATCCCCGCTGTTCTGTTTGTTTTGTTCAAGGTAATCAGATCTGCCGATGGCGCATTTTGCATCGTTAAAATTTGCGTCTGTACATGTTTCGGCAATTGAGAAAATTTTATTTCCCCGGATTGCAAAACTAAATTTTGCGAACTGCTTTGTTTTTCTTTTGAATCATTCATTTTTATCTCGTTTATGATTATATCAAACATTACACTACTGTCCGGTAAAAATTACCGGAGTTAAATGAAATTGTCGGGACTTGTTATATATTAAAAACGACCAAATCCTTAATATTTAACAAGAAAACCCCGAACAGTGTATAACAATAGCGTCTGTAATATACACTGTATTGACAGCTTTTTCAATTGTTTTATTTCATAAAAAGCAAAAAATGGTTATTATGAGCTCGGATTTGTCCGTTGAGTCTACATTTACAACTCTTCCGGGAGCTTTACGCCGTTCTTTCGCCGTGGAAAGAGATAACTCCTGGGGAGTATAACCGGCTTTTGCTCCTGCTCGTTGAGAAGGGTGTCGTTTGGGAGGATAAATTGGAATTGATACTTAAAACCAGCGGAATAAAATCTTTGATGGAGGAATTCAAAAATGAATGAGGTAATTTCAAAAGTCATTCAAAAAATGGCTTTCGATGCCATTCGCAAAGAGCTGCAAAGGGTAGTTTGCACTTGCTACCTGCAAGGTAACAGCCGCTTGTCCCGCCGTAGCTTTATGCGAAGGCGGAAAAACGCTCCCTTTATCAGATCGAAGCGAGGACGCTTTGACAATTTTGAGGAGTTTTGAAATTGCCTCGAATAAAGTAGAAATCCTTGAAAACGGGAATGTGAAAATTACAATTCCGATGTCATTCCGGAACTGTGCCGGAAGAAAGCGCATTGTAACGCAGGAATTGAACAGCAATTTCAATGAGCCAATCATCACCAATCTTGCAAGGGCGTTTCGTTGGCAGGCATTGATTGACAGTGGTAAGTTTTCCAATGTCCATGAACTTGCCAGAGCCATTGGCAAAGATGACGGCTATGTTTCACGAATCATCCGTTTGACTTTGCTTTCCCATGAAATTATCCATGCAATCATCGCCGGGACTTTAGAAAAGGATATCGGCATTGAGCAACTCAAGCAGGCAATGCCTTTGATGTGGGATGACCAGAAAAAGATGTTCGGCATGGAATAACAGGGTATCCGTTTGGCGGCAGGAGAAATCTTGCCGCTTTTTTATTCTCTATTCAGAAGTCGGCTTGACCTTCAAAGCGAAAATCAGAACCATTTTGGAGAATAATCCTGCGGGTCTATTATGGTGTGGTGGTTATGTTTATTTCGGAAGAAAAGTCCTGAATGATCTTGTTTACTACAAGCAAATATACCACAATATCAAGTTATATTGCAATAATTTACAAAAGAAAGATATAAAATTACTCAACGCCCCTATTGCGGTGATTTCCGCAACGGGGCGGCGGGCCTATGGAACAGGAGATGATTTTATTGTCCGGGCAGTAAATCAAGGTTTTCCCGGATCATCTGCCATACGGTTTCGACGGAAATTTTCTGACTGCACCGTGCTGAATCCTGACATTCTGAAAGGCAGCAGGGAGCGGCGCACTCCGGGTGACAGAGTTTGTGTTTTTGCAGGTCATAAGGGAACCAGGTATAGTGGGCACCGTGACAGGAAAGTGTCAATGTGGGGGCATCCAGCATACAGGCAAGGTGCATTAGCCCTGTGTCGTTGCCGATGACAAGGGCGGTCCGTGTGGAAATAAACAAGGCGGCAATGGCGGCAAAAGAGAGATTTTCTTTGACGGGAAAACCGGCCTTGCGAAAAATGTCTGCACTTTCTTTTTCTTTGGGACCTGCGAGGAACAGAGGAGAAAAGCCCTGTGTTTTCAGTTTTTCTGCCAGAGCAAGATATTTCTCTTCACCGAAATTTTTGGCTTTGCTGCTTGCGCCTGTTACGAAAATCACACTTTTGTGCGGAAGATCAATAGCGGCTAAGTCAGCCAAAAAAGTGTTTTCTTTTATAGAAACCCTTTGACAGTGATAATCCGGATCGACCAGACGGACCAATGCGGCTCCCTGTTCTGTGACACTGGTTTTCCGCCGCAATTCAAAATCATCCCAGAGCGAAAGGGGCAAATAAGCTGTGTAATGCTTTTTGCAGAGAGTTTCCGTAATATCGCAGCTTTCGTAACCGTACACTTTGTCGCAGTTCAGACTTTGGATGATTTTCAAACTTTCCAGATCGTAACGGTTGTTGAAAACGGCATCAAAGTTTGTTTGGGGCAGATCTTCTTTTTTCCATTCACCGGGGGTGAAACAGAAAACCTTGTCACAAAAAGCGTAGTTGTCAAAAAGTTCCCGGTTGTTTTTTGTGCAGAACACAGTTATGCTGCAGGGGGCATAATGGTGACTCAAGGCTTTGAGATTTTCGATATTGACAAGGGCATCACCGATCAGATCGTGAACAAAATAGGCGATTTCTTTCAGTTCGGGCCGGGGCAGTTGAAGCATTTCTGCAACGGTGTATACAGCTTCTTTCAGGGGGATTTTGCCAATACAGGTTTTCACGCAATTGTTTTCTTTGCAGACTGAACCTTTTTGACCGCAGGGCAGCATCAGCACTTTGTGCCGCCCGGGATCATATTGGAACCAATTGTCTGCCCCGGTGAAAGAGAAGAAAGAAATCGACAGTGTGTCAAATGACATTGCCAGGTGCATGGGGCCGGAGTCATTGCCGATGACCAGTTGGGCATGGGCGGCGGTGTAGGCAAGCTCCGAAAGCGACAGATGATCAAAGTAGAGAAATCCGCTTGCCTGCAAATCATTTTTCAATATGGTGTCCTGAGGACCTGTTACAAAGACGGGTGTCAGTCCTGCTGATTTTATGAACTTTGCCAGCTGCAGATATTTCCCGATGGGCCAGTATTTGATCAAGCCTGACGTTCCGGGGAGCAGCAGTACATATCCTGTGGCTGGCAGAGTTTCGACTTTGGTACAGGTGTAACAGGCTTCATCAAGGCGGGGCATGGAACCTGTATAATCAGGCTGGATCAGCCGGATGACTTCACTCATTTGTTCTGCCACGAACCGGTATTTTCTCAATGTGACATTTTTCCAGTGGTCAAGAGTGACGTATTTGGTAAAAAGTTCTCTGCACTCTTTTTCCGGGCGGTACATTTCCTCCATTCCGTAGGCTTCTTTGTACTTCATCTGCCGCAGCATATTGCTCCAGCTTGGTTCATAACCGTGGTTGAAGACCACATCAAATTCTGTTTGCGGGATCTCTCTGAAGTTGACAGGACCGCGGATTTTTCCCTCAAGTTCCACAGCTTCATCGCAGTACTTGTAATTTCTGTAAAGTTCTGCGATGAGCGGTATGGCGAACACAGTGATGTGACAGGGGGCGTAAAGACGGTGGATCTCGCAGAGCTGTGCCATCTGTGCAATACAGTCCCCCAGAGGAGTCAACGGAAAGAAAGCTATTTTTTTCATTGGAGTTTCAAGAACTTTTTGAAGTTGCCGGACATGATCGCTTCAGAAGCGACTTTCTGAAAATCCTTGAGTATCCGGCGGTAGTAAGGTGTCAGCTGCACATCGTAATAGGCCTGCATCACGGGAAGGTCGGTTCCGAACATCACTCTGTCGGCAACGCCCTGCGCTTCCAGCATTTCAATGCGTTCGGGGGGCATAAAAGCTGTGTCTGTATAAAGATTGGGACACTCTTTCATAGCATCGATCGTTGCCTGTCCGGGGCGGCAGTGGGCAAAATCGACTCTCAAGGCAGGGTGGGATTTTACAAAGGGCAGATAGTCTTTCGGGTAACAGCCCGGATCTTCACCGATGTGGAACTGGACAGGGACATCCC
>SUVX01000074.1 GCA_015061725.1 Lentisphaerota bacterium | reverse complement strand
AAGTCTGTGAGGGATTTTTAAGGGACTCTTCCCTTAAACGGTCGGGCAACGCACCCGACCGCTAAAAAGGCTTTTTTTGCCAAGCTTTTTTTCACCCGGAAAAAAAGCGGAGGGGCAACGCACCCGACCGCTATGCGCTTTTTTTTGCCAAGCTTTTTTTCACCTGGAAAAAAAGCGTTACTTGTCTTTTTTCATGTCGGCGACGGATTGGTTGTTGATAACGCGTCCATCGTCGAGGTCGTTGCTTTCTTTCTTGTCAAGATCGCGGAAGAGCTGGAAGAGGTCTTTTGTACCGCAGATACCGAACCAGAAGGTGGTTACGATACCGATGATACCGACAACGAGGAAACTCTTGATGAAGAAGTAGTGTCCCCACATTTCCTTATCCCAGGGGGAGATGGCATTCCAGATCACAACAACGGCGAAGAAGAGCAGGAAGTTCTTGACGAAACTGAAGCAGAAGACGGACCAGGCAAGAATCTTATCTCCTCTGGTGTAGTTGCTGTCAATACCCAGAAGATTCTTGTTGATGAAACGTCCGATGCTGAAGGGTTTCTTTTCTTCTTTCTTGTCATGTCCGTCACTGTAGGCGCCGCGATGGAGCATTCTATCCATATTGAAGGGGGTTTTGCAGGTCAGAAGAGAGATGCTCACATAGGAGAGCAGAGCGACCACCTGACCGATGAAACCGATTTCGACGGAGTTGACGGGGAACTTGTTGGGAGTCATTTCCCAGACGACCCAGGGATGGAAGGGACGTGAAAGATTGTAGAAAGCGTCACCGACAGGTTTGACGAGGTTGTGAGCTTCGATCCAGGGGTAGATGTGCTGCGCCCATGTCTGCTGACAGATGATACCCAGAACAGCGAGGAAAGCGGCGGAGAAGAGGGCGGCAAAGGCGCCGTAACTTGTACCGCGTTTCCAGTAAAGACCGAGGGTGATGACCACACCTGCACCGCTCCAGATGGCACCGGTGATGGCGAAGAACATGAGGATATAGTCAATCTGAGCAAAGAGCAGACTGAAGAGGAAGGCAAAGATTGCCACACCGATAATGGAAATACGCAGGGCATTGATCTGACCTTTGGGCGTAAAGGGCTTTTTACGCAGGGGAACGACAAAGTCCTGAATGATGATTGACCCCCAGGAGTGCATGTAAGTTGTATCGGTGGAGATCATCAAAAAGATCATAAGAGCGCAGAAGATACCGGTAATACCGTAGGGCGGGAGCATTTCACGGATGGCCAGCGGAACAAGCATCTGTCCGTAGATGGTGTTGAAGGTCTGAGCAACTTTTTTGCCGCCGTCAGCCTGGGTGAGAACCTTGCCGGTTACAGTTTTGTAGGGGTCGGCGTTTTCAGCGGCCCAGGCAGCATGATCTTTGTAATCGCGGCTGAATTTGGTACGCGGCTGAATGTTTCTGTAAGTTTCTTTGAGCTGGGTGCGTGCCTTGGCAAACTGGGGAGCCGCGGCAACGTCTTCAATGGTTTTGATAGCCAGCTGCTGACGGATACCGTTGGCTTCTTTAGCAAAATCCTGATGGTTGAGGAAGGCGAAAACAGCAACGGCAAGCAGGATCCAGATCATGGAGCCCAGACCGCCGCGCCAGGTACCGAGCAGACCGCCCATCTTGGCTTCGTGGGGGGACTTGGCAGCGCCGTTGTACCCCATGGTTCCGCCCCAGGACATACGTCCGAGGAAGATACCCAGAATACCGCACATGGTATAGAAGACGTTGAAGTCACGCAGGTTGTGGCAGTCGTATGGATCGAGGAAACTTTCTCCGGGAGCGCGTGCCATGAGGCTGGGGAGCATTTCTCCGCTCCATGAGAATTTGTAAAAAATGTAACCGACGATGACAACGTACATGGGATAAGAGATCAATCCCTGGACGCAGTCGGTGACCATGATGGTGACCTGTCCGCCGAGGCAGGCGATGAAAAGCGCCAGGGCGAGGAAACAGAACATGATCAGAGCAAAGGTGGAAACAGTCAGTCCGAAAATCGAAATATGGACCGGCAAGTCAAGGAAGTAAATCATGAAACGGGCGCCGACAGCGGGGAAGATGGCATAGTTGACAATACCGCTGGTCGCCTGCAGAATGGCGGCAAAAACACGCATGCCTTTGCCGTAACGGATTTCAAAGAACTGACCCATCGTCAAGGCTTTGGTTTCACGGAAACGATAGGTGCAGAATCCCACCAGACCCAAAACCAGAGAGATCGGAATGGTAAGAGATGACCAGAAAGAAACAGCAAAACCGCAGTTGTAATACATTTCAAGAATGGCGACGGCACTGATAAGTCCCATACCGGCTTCTCCGGAGGCGACGGAAACGACGTAACGTCCCGCAACACGTCCGGCGGAGATGAAGTCCGCGACGCCTTTAACATACTTCTGAGATTTGAGAGCGGCCAAGACCACCAGCAGGATGGGAATACCCACAAAGATCCAGTCCACCCAGTTCATTCCGTGATCAGTCATTTGATCCTCCTTTATTGGGTTTTATTGAGTTATTTCTGATATATTAATTTTTTGTAATATAACACCTGCGGCGGCATTTGTAAAGCAGCCGCAGGAAAAATATTTGAATTTTCTGATTATTTCAGATATTTCCATCCGGCAAAGTTGCATGCGGCATTGCCGTTGATGACAAATGTGATATTGCGTTTACCGATAAGACGTGAAGACAGTTTAACGGGGATTTCCCTGTAATTGTTCCATCCGCCGGTGCTGTTGAGTTTGAGTTTCCCGACAACGGTATCGCCTTTGCCGGGAACGGAACTGCGGATCTCAAGCTCGCCGCCTGCGTATCCGGGATCGACGGTAACTTTGACGGAAATGGTACTTGCCCCCTCTTTTCCGAAATCGACTTCTCCGAAAGAAATAACGGCGCCGTCCTGGACCCAGCCGATATGGGTATTGCCGTTGGGAACGCAGTTGAAGACACCGGCGATTTCTTTGACGCCGAAGAGTTTTCCGGGAACGCCTTTGTGCTTGCGGGATTTCATTTTGAGCATGGCAATATTTTTGCCGGGATTAAAAGTTGAAATCTTCTTCAAAGTTTTCTGAAGAGCATTGGCGACGGAAACATCTCCTTCGACCCAGATTTCAAAACACAGCGGCTTGAGGGAAATTGCCGGAGCCGTTTTACTGAAAACCGGCTTGTCGGCACCTTCGCGGCAAATCCAGAAACCTTTTTTGGAGCTGTATGCGGGAATCGCGGTCATGGCTTTGTCTTTGCTGGTGTTGACAAAAAGATGCATGACGGAATTGTCTTTGCCAAGCCAGGAAGAGTTGGCTATCTGCGGCAGAGTCAGAACCTGCGGCGCATTGCCGCCCCAGAGGGAGCGTTCTATGGGCATTTTGCTGAACTTCATGGGTTTGAGCATTCTGCCTTCGTTGAAGTAGGGCAGAAGAGCAAAACGTACGTGCATCGCCTTTTTGACAAAGAGTCTGCGGGCGTTGGCGGGACGCAGCTCGCTTAAAGTGAACCAGCCGAGCTGTTCGGCAAAGACCAGCTGCTGACCGAGCTTGGAGAAGAAAGACTGCTTGTCCCCCGGACGGCTGTGGTTGTAAAGTTTGCCGACAAACTGCGCTCTGCCGGCGTAGATGGACTGGAACAGCGGAATCTGCTCCTGATCGGTCCAGCGCCAGGTGAGATAACCGTCGAACTGTTTGAGATATGCTTCGGCGTTCTCTTCGGTGGTATGACAGAAATTGCGGTTCTTTTTGTGGAGAACAGCAAAGATTTTATCAAAAATTTTCCAATAACCTTTTTCAAGCCAGAGAGAGGAGTCATTGTAATCGTGTCCGTGTCCGGCAGCGTAGCACAGAAAAGCGCGTCCGGTACCGACCTGATCGTGATAAACGCCGTCAAAGCCCATGCTGTTCACACGATCAACGAGCCGCACCAGCCAATCCTGCCAGGCACCGACGGCGGGACAGATGACGGTGTAGACATTGCCTCTGCCGTAATCCTCCTGATGAAGTCCGCCGGTGCGGGAACGGACGGCGTATTTCAAGCCGTGAGAGGTATACATGTAATCGGTGCGGTTGGGACCGTCTTTGACTTTCCACAGACGCGAATCAATATAGGGAATGGTGTAGATATTGTTTTCGCGGATCTGCTTGTTGATTTCAACGACAAAATCTTTGGCGGGGAAGTGGGGCCAGGCGGCTTTGGCGTTGTCTTCCCAGTTGTACCAGTGCAGTCCGAAGGGCAGTTCAAAGTATCCGCGCAGGAAATTGGCGGTATCGCGCATATCTTCTGCGGCTTCTCTGTTGGCAGTGAAGGTCAAAATCCACAAGGTGTTGTTGCGGAACCAGTCAGGCGTGGATTTGCGGGGGAGATCTCTGACCCACCACTTAGCCTCTTTTTCCAGAAAACGTCGGTAGATTTTTCCCGCTTCAAACCAGTTTCCGGAATAAAGTTCAAGAACGGCTTTTCCGTTGTGGCTGAAATTGTTGCCGCCTTTTACACCGCGTTTGAGCAGTACAGGATGAACCCATTGCACAAGCAGATTGGAACGTTTGCCGCTGACGGTAAAGGTTTTTGTACGAGCAAGACCGTCTTCAAAACCGAAATAAAGACCTTCTTTACCGTTGTAGTAGGCACCGAACTGCATGGTGGCACGTCCGGCAGGATATACCCCCTCCTGTCCCCATTTGAAACGCTCGGCAGTCGGGTTTTTGACCTCAACACCGGACATATAGGGGTAAGCCAGGACATCATTTTTTCCCGGCAGTTTGGCAAAGGCGTAACAGGGGAAAATAACTTCATCAAGAATTTTGTCCTTGCTCTGATTGCGGACGGCAATATCTGTTTCAATACGTTTGCCGTTGAAAATGACGGCAACATCCGCTGTAAAGGTGAGGGGGGATTTTCCCTGCCACTTGATATTGAGTTTATTGTTTGAAACTGTACTGTCCCAGAAAAGATTGGTGTTGCTGCTTTCAAGAACGGCTGCTTTATTGCCCTGACGGTAGTTGAACTGCCAGAAAATGGTGCGCTGTCCGAAAATTTCACGGTTTTCTTTTCTGTTCCAGACGCCCAGCAGCGGAGAATTGCCTTTTCCTCTGCCGACGGCAGTCAGCGCAGCAATATACGGATTGACGATCAATTTGAAATCTTTTGAAGAAGCATTGATTTTTTTTGCCAATGTATCAAAATCGGAAACTTTTGCAAATTTTGCCGCCGTATTGACAAAGGCGAGCAGTTTTTTCTGGTCCACGCCGTTTTCAGCACCTCTGAGGACGGATTCAGAGATAAAACGCATGGCAGGAGATTTTTTGTCAAGAGAAGAAGCCGCTTTTTTCAGGGAATCAGAAACGGCGGAAAATCCTTTGCGGATGATTTTAACGCGTTTTTCTTTGCTGAATTCCTCGGCAATTTCTGCCTCACTCATGGGGTAGTTGTACATCTTGGCAGAGGCAAATTCCCCGTCGAGGAACCAGGGACCGCCGCCGAAACCGTTGCCGATCTGAACCGGCGCTTTAACAGCTTTGGGCGCAACGTTGCGGGCGCGGTAGACGATTTCACGTTCACCGTTGACAAAAATACTGACGGTATAACCGACTTCGCCCTGCGCCAGATCGTTGAAGTATTCGATCGTGGCTGCATAGTGTGTCCAGGCGCCCGGAACGGGAGCTGCGCCCATGGTGGTCGCCGCCCAGTTTTTGCCGTCGTGGAAATTGACATAAAGAACTTTTCCGGAACGTCCGAAGATAAATTCCCGTCCTTTGGAAAAGAACATATCATGGGAAATTTTACCGCCGGGTTTGAATTGTCCGAAATCATTGAGTTTGACCGTGGCAATCAGGGTGATACCTTTGTTGGCGATATGCACATTTTCAGTTCCGGGAACAGAGGCAAAGTCCCCCTTTCCTGAAAGTTTCATCGTTCCGTTTGAAACCTGCGCTTTGCGGTGCAGTTTCAGTCCTTTTGCGGATGAAAAATCAAAGTCAAAAACAGCCTTTTTATCAGCGGCAAAAAGAGTTCCCGCTGCCAGAAGAGAAACAAATATAAAATTTTTCATTATTTCACGACCTTGCTGATCTGTTTTGCGATTTCAGCAACCTGTTCAGGAGAAAGAACTTTGTCGTAGATCTGAGCTGTTGCAACAAGACCTTCCATGATCCACCAGCCGCCCCAGCCTTTGCCGATGGTGACAAGTTCTTTATTGGCAGGATTGATTTTTGCCTTGAAAGAAGCGGTTTTGACCTTTTTGCCGTTGATATACATATTGACGGTGTAAGTTCCGGGTTTGGATTCACCCACTGTGGCAGTCAGAGCGACCCACTGTTTGGCAGGTGCGCCGGGAGCAAAAGTTGTCATCTGCCACTGTGTTTTGTGGACCTGTCCGTTACCGGCATTGAAGTAAATCAGTTTGCCCTGTCTGCCGAAAAGAAATTCTCCGGGCTTGAAGAAAATCATATCCAGCGTATTGGTTTTATTTTTGATCTCTTTGTCGATCGAAAAATTGACGACCGCGTGAAAAGTCATACCGTTTTTGATGGTCATATCCGCGCTCTGCGGAACGGTGATATAGTTGTTTTTGGTAAGTTTCAATGCCTGAACGGGCGTGGCGATTTCAGGAGCTGTGACAAATTTGGGCTGCTGCTTGTACTTGCCGCGCTGAACGATGACCGGCGCAGTGAAGTCATAATCAAGAATCGGTTCAGGTAAAGCAGCGGCACTTAAAATCTCTCCGAAGAGAACAAGAGTAATAAAACAGATTATTTTTTTCATTTTCATACCTTTCTTTATCTTATTTATTGGGAAAATGTTTTTATACTATAGTCATTCAACCTGATTTTGTCAAGTATTTTCCGGCAGATAACGTCCGCCGGTCGTCCAGAGAATGTGGGTGATGTTTTCAGGAGAAATATTGTATTTTTCGCAGAAACCGGATTTCATGACCTCTTGCGGACCGGGGAATCCGGCAGCAGCGGAGGGTTCAATTTTGAGATTTTCAGTTTCACGGGTAAGTTTCTGATAAACATCAAGAATATCATCCTGCATGGTGAAACATCCGGCAAGGAGACCCTTCATCAGTTTTCCGACAAAGGCAGAGGGACGTCCGACAGCCAGACCGTCGGCACTGGTGCGGTTGGATAGTCCTATATCATAGACACTTACGGCATCGTTTTTACCCGTGACAAGTCCGAGTGTCATACAGGGGGCATCCACAGGTTCGGCGAAGAAACAGTGAACGGCATCACTGAAAAGCATTTTCAATCCGAAACAAATACCGCCGGGCGCACCGCCGACACCGCAGGGCAGATAGACAAACAGCGGTTTTTCCGGCGTGGGCAGCAGCTTGCGTTGTATCAGCTGCGCTTTCAGGCGCAAGGCGGCAACGGCGTATCCGAGGAAGAGTTCCATGGAGTTTTCATCGTCCACAAAATAGGAATAGGGATCGCTTTCAGATTCTTTTCTGCCCTGAGCAACGGCGGTGGAGTAATCTCCGTCATATTCAATGACCTCCACGCCCCTTGAACGCAGCAGCTGTTTTTTCCACTCTTTGGCATCACTTGACATATGAACGCGCGCCTTGAATCCCAATGCGGCGGAAATTGTACCGATACTCAGTCCGAGATTGCCGGTACTGCCGACGGAAACGGTATATTTGCCCAGCAGAGCGCGGATTTCTTTATCTGCAATTTTACGGTAATTGTCTCCGGGAGAAAGAACGCCTTTTTCAAGACAGATTTGTTCGGCAAAACAAAGGACATTATAAATGCCGCCGCGCGCCTTGACTGAACCGGCTACGGGAAGATCGTGGTCGGCTTTGAGCAGGATTTTTGCGCCGGGAAGAAGTTTTTCAGCCAGAACGGGAATATCCAGGAGTTCGGATTCAATCACGCCGTATCCCTCTGCCGCTTCATCAAACAATTCCGCAAGCAGCGGGGCAAAGCGCATCAAACGTGCTTCGGCATCCAGAATATCCGCCATATCAAGCGGAAGTTGTTCTTCAACTTTTCCGTAATCGGGATTCAGCCAGAACAACGGAGTGCGTTCACTTAATTTCTTTAAAGTTTCCTGCATGATTTCACTCCTTTACATGGAACACTGCACCGCCGGAAATACCGGAGTCAACCGGCTCCTGCCAACAGTTGGCGGGCGTATTGGTGCAGCAGATTGTTAAAGTTATTATTTCACAGTCTGAAAGTTTTTCATCAAATTCAAAATACCAGGGCGCCATGATGCGGCTGCCGCAATCAACGTTATTGATGAAAACAGAACAGAATTCACGGACATTTTCAAACGAAACGGCAAAGATTTTTCCGCGCATTTCCGGCGGAACGGGAATTTCCGCCGAAAATTCAAGCGTTCCGGAATAATTGGCAAGGGACGTCTTTTCCCAGCGCAGGGAGGGGAGCGTTTCAGGACACGGAATGATTTTTCCGTCGCGGACACCGAATTTTCCGGTAAGAACAAAGGGATCGGGTACGCTGACGGCGGTTTCAAAACGGTAACAGACCTGATCCAGTTCAACGGTATTTTTTCCGCATTGAACCAGGGGAAGGATATCTGAAGCGTAAATCCGGGAATCCACCTGACTGCGGTAAATGTTCCAAACCCGTTTGCCGTTGACCCGCACGATACAGCGGTTGCGGGGGTGAACAGGTCCGTCATCACCTTCAAAGGGAGTTGCACCGGCACGGCACTCTGCTTCAGTCGGGTCGATGTCAAGCAGAAGTTCAAGCGTTGACGGCAGGTTTTCTATTTCAAACTCAGCGGAAAACACTCTGCGTTCTTCGCCGTAGGAACACTTCATTCGGGCAAGGCGCAAAGTATTGTTATCACGGAGAGCAATTTGCCAGTCGGCAACTTCAGGCGTATGGCAGATACCGTTCCTTTTTCCGGGCAGAAGCGGCAGAGTTTCCTGTCTTTCTGTCAGCAGGAGCGTTTCACCGTAAGTGAATGTATGCATAAAGTCTTTTGATTCTGTTCCGTAAAATTCCAGCGTATCAATATCCATGACTGCCGGTTCAAAGTCACAGGAGAGCCTGACATTTTCAACCGTATCGCATGAGAAGTTCTGGATCATGGCAAAATACTGCCCGTCAGGACGTTCAAATTCACGGAGCATGATTTTGTTCTGCGTATCGGCAAGTTTCACTTTTACACCGCCTGTTCCTGTTGCAGCAAGGAATTTTCCGTCATCTTTTCCGTCATTGAAACTGTTGCAGATGCAACTGTAAAAGTTTTCAGGAAGAGAATACGGAAGAACCTCTTTCCCGTCAAAAACAGCGGATAAAGTTTCTTCCAGAGCAATAATTTTGCCGCCGGAACGGGCGAAATCCGTCAATTTTTCAGCGTTATTTCCGTCAATTATCCAAACTGACGGAAGAATGACGGTCTTTAATGTGTGGATTTTACCTGACGGGAGTATTATTTGCAGAGAATTATCCGTCACTTGTGCGGAGTCAAGGATTCTTCCGTCAATGATTTCAAAGGGAATCGCGTTGGAAATCATCAGATCAGCGGCGCGGCGCATGGCGTTGTCGATTTTTGAACAGCGTTTGCCGCAGTCTTTTCCCAATTCAAGAGAAGCCTGCTGAGAAGTGACGGGATAAAACAGAGCTGTCTGCGCCAGATGTTTGGAATGGGCGGTCAACGCAGAGAGCCGCGCGGCAAACAACGCCCAGTCGCCGAATTTTTCCCAGAGGGTATTATGATAGAAATCGGGAATGCACTCTCTCTTGCGGTGACCTCCGATGGAGTAATAAAGTCCGTGCGGTACAAACAGATCAATGCCCAGAGCTGCAAGAACTGCTGAAATACGCCGCATCTGCGCCGGATTCATCTCCCATTTGAGCGACAGTCCGAAACACTCACACAAAACGCGTGAATCGTGAAAGAAATATGCCGGAGATGAGGTCATGGCAATCAGCGCACTGGCGGTCCCCAGCGGAAACTTGTTGAGCGTTTCCACATCGGGGGCTCCCAGCATATCCACCCCCGGGAGCTGCTGGTGCAGTTTCTGGTCAAAGCGGTTTCCCAGCTGACGGATGTGTTCAGATGTGCCGTCTTCAATACAGTAGTGTCCGGTTGCGGCGATGTTGTTGAGAGCGCACTCTTTTTCGATCGGAATGATGAAAGTTTCCAGATAGAGCGCATTGAGGAAACGCCAGAAGTGCAGACGGTGCAATGTGCTTCGAGGCGTATCAAAAAAGAGCGAAGGCAATACGTCATCAAGAGTACAGCCGCAGAAATCAAAGAATTTTTCCTCAATATTTTCCGTCCACGGAACGGAACGGCGGAAAAAACCGAAGTTGGCACAGGAGTTATCGGTAAATTCACCCTGTATGACGCTTCCGAAATCCTCTTTGAAACGGTCGGCATACCAGCGGTATGAGAGTCTGACGAACTCTGCCATATCCTTTTTGTTGAGATAATCCGGATACTGGTTCTGATAACGGATGACAAAGCCGAGATATCTGCCGTCAAAAGAAATAACTTTATCAAATTTTTCCGGCGGCGGAACAGTACTGTCATACACAAGTTCCAGAGACTTCATCGCCGTATCAGGACAGTTTTCAAAGATTTTTCCTCCGGCGGGACCGCTGGGAAAGTTGAGTTCATCATACAGCCAGACTTTGAGTCCGCATTTTTTTGCCTCATCAATGATGACCCGGCAGACATCTTCCCAATGACGGTTGAGGTAGCCTCCCATAAGTCCGTCGCGGGGGTGAATCATCACGCCGCCGCAATGCTTTCGGGCCATCTCACGGATCTGCCGCCGCAGAACATCTTCTTCGGTATAATGGTTGATGAACCAGAACGGAACGATTCCGTATTCGCGGGGCTCTGCAAGAAACTTTTGCAATTCTTTTGAAGTCATCTTAAAACCATCTGCCTTATCTTAACCGAGCGAAAGTCCGGCGACTCCGGCAAAACACAGAGCCAGTGCCGCCCACTGCACCGGACGGTGTTTTTCTTTAAGGATAAAGATTGAAATCAAATCAAAAACCAGCAAACAGGAACAGACCATCAGCGGATAAGCGATCGCTCCGGCTCCCGCTTTTGACAAACTGTCCATACCGGGAAAAAGCAGCAGATAATGGGCAAAAAGTTCAAGTCCGACCATAAGAAAAGTGAACTTCCAGATTTTTGGATTACCCGCCGCCGCAGGGATCGTTCTGAAAAATTCCGGAAGTTTCCGGTACTTGCGGAAAAGAACGCCCAGCAGAAAACCGCAGGAAACCCCCGCCGTCCGCCAGATGCTTGAAACACATTCCGCTTCAGGAAAATACGAGGGCAGATTGCTCAGAGACTGACTGATTCCCGTCATAAAAAATGCGGCAAAGGCGATAATCAATACGCGGCTGCCTTTTCCGCCCTGGGCAATGCCGAAAAGGGCAACAGAGAGCAATGCCGCCAGAAAAGCCAGCAGTCTGAGAAAAGTCAGCGGCACACTGAAAAAGATGATCCCCATGAAAAAAGGAAAGATAAATCCGGATTGCACGATACTCCAGACAATACCGTTATTGCCTTTTTGCATAGCTTTTGACATCCAATCCAGCTGCCAGAAGTTGAAAAATCCGCTGAGTATCTGTGACAGGGCAACGATCATGATTCCCTTGCAGGTCGTCTGCGGAAATCCCTGCACGGGACCTGTGATCAAACTCAGCAAAAGCATGAACGACATTGAAAAAAACAGCAATGTGGGGATTTCCACCTTTTCTTTCGGCGCGCGTCCCATAACATAACCGCAGACGGTCCAGCTGGCTCCGACCAGTATCATTGCGGTAATTCCGAACAGCATAATAAATCTTCCCTTTTTTCAAATTTTGAGATATTCTGAATACTGTATCACAAATGCTCCGAAAGTCAAACCGTTTTCACGGAAAAAAGAGCTTTTTACGCAGAAACAGAAATCAGGAAGGGAAAATTTCCACAAAACTTGAAAAATATATTTGCTATTTTACCGACGAAAGGATATCTTTTGATTTGAGGATGAATAACTCCGCTGCATAACTGAAAAGAGGTACAACATGTTGGATTTTATTGTAGAAACAGCACAACTTGCAGGCAAAGAAGCCATGCTGCATTTCGGCAGACTCAAAGAAAGTGAAGTTTCAAGCAAAGGAACTGTCCGCGATCTGGTCTCCGTCGCAGATCAGGCGGTTGAAGCGTTGATCGTTTCAAGAATCAAAGAACGTTTCCCAGAACACGATATTTTCGGTGAAGAAAGCGGCAGAACCGGCGATTCCGCCGAATACTGCTGGGTCATTGATCCCATTGACGGTACGCAGAATTTTGTAAAAAATATTCCCATGTTCTCCATTTCCATCGGACTCAAACACAAAGGGGAATATGTTGCCGGCTGCGTTCATCAGCCTGCACTGGGCTCTACTTTTTACGCGGAAAAAGGCAAAGGTGCTTTTGAAAATGGCAAAAGGATCCATGTTTCAGACTGCGACAATATTGAACATGCTGTCTGCGCCACGGGTTTTGCCTGTCTCCGCGCCGGACTTGAACACAACAACCTGCCGTATTTCAACAAACTTGCCCCTGTTATCCGGTCCGTTCTCAGAACCGGTTCCGCCGCCTATGATTTGTGCCTGGTCGCTTCAGGCAGACTTGACGGCTACTGGGAATTTGCTCTTCAGGAATACGATATAGCCGCAGGTACGATCATTGCCCGTGAAGCCGGAGCCGTTGTCACCGATCACCGTGATAAAAATAATTTCCCCGCTGACGGAATACTCTGCTCCACGCCGGAACTGCATGAACAATTCCTTGCTTATCTGAATTAAAAGTGCGCGACAGATTTACTGCGCACAGAATAACATCTTAAAAAGACCGGGAACGGAACTCCCAGAGGAGAGTTTTCGCCGGAGGAGCGGCAGAAGAGTCCCGTTCCCGGAAAAAAAGCAAACACTTACCAGATGGTAAGTCATTCTTCATCAATAAAATACACGCTATGAAGATGTGAAAATGTTGCCCCTGACGGGGGTGGGTGTGTTGAAAATAACATATTGTTCAAGATGACCTGAATTCTCCCTCAACAAATACCACGCTTTTTTTGAAAAGAGTTACCTGCCGAAGCCGACAGGGGCGGCGGTTTTGCGGAAACCGACTTTGTTGTGTGTGATTTCAAACTCGCACAGGTCAAACAGCATCTGCCGGGTGATGATTCCTTTTCCTGAGGCGGCTTCAAAGGCGGCCTTGAGGGCGATCTGCTTGATGGTGCCGCCGGAGAAATCATAACTTTCAGCGAGGGCGTTGAAATCCACATCATCGGCAAGCGGCGCACGTTCGGGGAAATGTTTGCGCCAGATTTGACTGCGCAGTTCCAGCGTGGGTGCTTCAAAGCCGATGTGATGGCGGATTCTGCGGGCAAAGGCCTTATCCATGTTGTCACCGGTAATGTGGTTGCTGGTCAGCAGCACGATACCGTTGAACTTCTCGATTTCGCGCAGCAGAACAGTAACCTGCTGATTGTTGTCGCGGTTGACAGCGGCATTGGAACCGTTTTCGGTTGTACGCGCAGAGAAGATGGATTCGGCTTCGTCAAAGAGGATGATTGCCTCTTCCTCTTTGGCACGGGCAAAAATCTCGTGGATACGTTGGGCGGACTCGCCCACATAGCTGCTGACAACGTGATTGGCGCTGACGTTGATGAGGTTCAGACCCAATTCGTGTGCGATAGCGTTGGCGGTCATTGTCTTGCCGCTGCCGGAGGGACCGTGCAGAAGGGCAATCGTACCTTTGCCGTAGGGCATGATATCTCCGAATCCCCACTTTGAAAACACTGTATCACGGTTGCGGTATTCGTTGATGATTGCTTCGACGGCGTGTTTCTGTTCATCATTGAGAACCACATCTTCAAGGCGGGTGGAGGGAACGACGCGCTCGGTCAGACGCTCAAGCTGACTGGTACGCTGACACTGGGCCGCTTCCATAAGGGTTGCCTGATGGAGCTTGTTATCTTCAATGAGTCCGGCGGCAAGATGATGGCAGGCGAGGACGACGGCGTTCTTGATGTATCCGCCTGAAAAGGTGAACTTTTTGGCAAGTTCATCAAAGTCGATATCATCCGCCAGCGGCAGTTCTGCGGGAAGATGCTGTTTCCAGATCTCTCTGCGGGCATCGGCGCCGGGCGTTTCAAAGTCCGCCTTGTAGAGAATGCGGCGGTCCATGGCCTCATCCAGCATCTGTTTGCGGTTGGTCGCAAGGATGCACACGCCGCTGAAACGCTCAAATTCGCGCAGGATCAGGGGCATGAGACCGTTGATGTTTCTGTCGCTGAAAAGTTCGTCCGCTTCGTCAAAAAAGAGCAGAACCTGTTCCTGAAGAGAGGCTTCCTGCATAACCAGCTGAAAGTTTTCTTCAAAGTTGCCTTTGCGGAACAAGTCCGGCACGGAAACCTGGAGCATCTGAAGTCCGCACTCTTTGGCAAGAGCCTGAGCCATGAGGGTTTTGCCGGTTCCGGGGGAGCCGCCGAAGAGCATGGTCGTACCGAAACCGTAACCGATAATGGTGTCAAGATTCCACATTTTGCGGCGCTGGGCAAAGAGTTTGTGATTGCGGATAAGATTCAGCATAGTCTGTTTCTTCTCTTCATCATAAACGACTCTGTCGATGGTCACTTCGGGAGTAATCAGACGGGCGAAGGCGAGAATGGCATCATCGGGTTCGGTTACGCCCTGGATCTGGGCGCAGATACGGCGGCTGAGTTCGATGTTCTGATTGAGAAAATCGTTCTCAGTGGTGGCACGTCCGTAAAGGTTGATGAGTCCGGACTGGACCAGCTTGGAACCGGGACCGAAAAAGGGCTTGAGTTTCAAACGCGCATTGGCGGTATGTCCGAGCATGATCAGGGCGTCATGCACTTCGTTGCAGGAGCAGCTGGTAAAGCCGTTGGTTCTGCCGAGACGCTCAAAACGGCTGGTATTGGTCACTGCATAAGCGACGGCAATAATATCAATTTCGGCACGCGACAGATTGTATTCCTTACCGATACGCTCCAGATAGAATTTGCTGCAGTCCGAATTGTCAAGACAGGTGTGGAATTTTTTGTGCGCATCGAGAAGATGTTTCTTGAGCAGGCGCAATTTGTCCATGAATTCAGAACGGGAATTCACGCCGTAGTCTTCATAATCGTTGTGGCGGCGTTTGCCTGATTCAAGCAGATCCTGAAAACTGGTCTGTTCGGCAAAAGAAATCATACCGCCGACGACGGCACGCAGGTAAATAAGGTCAACGTAGGCTTCGAGGTATTCGCTGTTGGAGTCAAAAGAGGTTTTGTTGTTCATCTGAGCAAGCAAAGCAGCAGTCATAAAGTTCTCCTTATTCTGTAATAATGCTGTTTGAGTGGAAAAGGTTTCCCTCCGGCGGAACCGGAGGGAGAGTGTGTGATGAGGAAATCAGCCGAAAATATCCTCAAATTCTTCATCAAGATCATCCTCATCGTCTTCTTCTGCGGTGTCGCGGATGCCGACAGCACCTCTGGTTTCAATGCCGCGCATCTTTGAAAGCGTGATGACAAGTTCGTTGCCGTTGGCACCGTTGAACTCCGCATCGGTCAGGACACATCCGGTGATGGAACCCTTGATTTTGGAGTCGTTCATCTCTGAACGGGAAAGATTGCAGTCCTCAGCGTGGATGGCAAATTCACTGCAGCCGTTGAATTCACATCTTGTAACAGAGCAGTGCTGCATGGAGATATCCAGCGTGTTGGAGTTGAATTCCGCACCGGGAAGAGAGCTGTTTTCAAACACAACCTTTCCGGAGGCAAAGTTGAATTCGCTGCCGTCGAGAATGCAGTTGACAAACTTGACATTGTTGAGAATTGCGAAGTTGAAATAACTGCGTTCCAGCTTGCAGTTGGTGAAGGTCACGTTTTCAAGCTCAGCAAACTTGAATTCTCCGTAGCTGATATCGCAGTTTTCAAAAACGGAATCAGTGATTTTGGAATAGAGGAATTCGGCATTGGTGATGCTTTTTCCGACAAGTTCCAGACCGGTGACTTCAATGTTGCTGAAAGCGTTTTCGTTGTTTCTTGCGTTGCAGGTGCAAACCGCAGCTTTTTCGGCGATAATTGCAGTGGAAACGACTTTGCGGTTGGAAGCGGCAGTGGAAGTGGTCATGATAAAATCCCTTTCTTTGGTTGATGAGTTTGTCAGATATTGTTGATAAGTTACTGAAACATCTGTTTTCCGGAACATTTCACAGAAAACACCAGGTAAATATACGCATTTGTAAAATAAATTTTTTTTCTCCCCCTCACTTTTGACAATACCCAATGTACATTCCGACCCCTGCCATTTTATGTCAGACATACTCCGGAAAAGAAAAATTTTCAAAAAAAAAAGCGCAGTTTCTGATACTCTGTGTTTTTGCAAGACCGCTGTGTGGTGGGGTGTGGGCGAAGAGTTGCCGCAGGGGTATGCGGGCAATGTGATGGCAACGGCGGTGTGCGGGCTGCGGGGGTGTGGCGCTTACATAAGACTTATAAGACTTATAAGACTTATAAGATAATGATTGGTGCGCCCGTCTTCGCCCTGACGGGCTACGCCGTGGCAAGCCATGTGATACCCCGAGGGTTTGCTGTGCCGCGGTGTGGTTGGGCTTGGGTGCAGATTTACCGTTGGGGTGTGCCGGGCTTTTTTTATGGCAACGGCGGTGTGCGGGCTGCGTGGGCGTGGCGCTTGCATCTGACCTGTCTGACTTGTCTGACCTGTCTGACAAGATGGGTGCGCCGCTGTATACCCCGGGGGGTTGCTGTGCCGCTGT
>SUVX01000150.1 GCA_015061725.1 Lentisphaerota bacterium | reverse complement strand
CCGCTGTGAAATATTTTTCAACGTTCCTGATTATTCTCATCCACTGTTTATAAATGTGCGTAATGATGATTGCAAACGGGAAATATTTACGGTAAATGAGATCAAAAAAATGTAAACAAATATACAATTCAATATCATTCGTGAATTAAAACATCAACCTTGCCCCCTCGGATATAGAAAGTCGACCGGATGACCAGCCGACCTCTGCCGCAAGTTCCGCGACACGCCCCTTAAAACGCAAAAAAGCGGCAAGATTTCTCCTGCCGCCTGAAGGCGTTTCCGTTTTACTCAAGACCAAAATATTTCTTTTGCTCTTCCCAATTTTCAGGCCAGCTTTTCCGCAATGTTTCCATTGAAATGCTCTTTTTCAAAGTACCATGCAGAACGGCGTGAATGATTTCCGGGGCAAGCAATGTTAAGCGGATTGTTCGGGCTACATAGGCAGTGTCCTTCCCTACTGCCCTTGCCAGTTCTATGGCGTTACTGTATGTTCCGGAGTCAATGAGTTCCTGCCAACGGAATGCTCTTGCAAGATTCAAAACAAGCGGATCTACCAACTTTTCAGAATCATCAGGCACAATAATCCGTTTTCTGCCTGCACAATGCCGGAACGACATTGGAATGGTCAACTTGACATTGCCATTTTCAAGGATTTCAATCTTGGTCATTTACAATTGTCTCCATCATCGATTTTATGTTTTCTGTTCGCAGTACGACTTCCATTTTATCTTCCCATATTGTTACGGTTTCCACCAGAAGCGTTACCAGACGGTTGTATTCTCCAGGAGTAATTTCATTCCAGAATTCATCCTTAAAACAAGTTATTACTTCATGGGGCGAAAGTCCGGATTTTTCTGCGAATTGCAAAGTCAAAGACAGATCTCCAAGCATTTTCTGCAACTGTCGCTTTACGATCCGCTCAACATCCTCTGCCGGTATTTGATGAACGGGACATTCTGCAATGCCCCGTCTGGCATCCTTACAACACAAATAATAAAAGTATCTTTGGCTACCACGGGATGTGTATGTCGGCATCATTGCTCCGCCACAGTGACCACATTTCAGAACATTTTTCAAAGGGGCAACAATTCCTTGCCGGTCTTTGGTTTCTTTGTTCCGGTCATTCTCTTTTAAGATTTCCTGAACTCGATTCCATACTTCGCGGGTAACAATTGCCTGTTGCTCGCCTTTGCAAATCGCATCTTTGTATTTTACCTCTCCAATATATGTATGATTGTTGAGCATCCGGTAAATATGATCACGCTGCCATGGATTACCTGCCTTGGTACGATGTCCGGCTTGATTAAGTTCGCTTGCTATCAGTTTGGGCGATTGAACTTCAATAAAACGCTGGAATACTGACCGGACAATTTTTGCCTCTTCCTCTTTTATCACAAGTTTCTTATTTACAACAACATAGCCAAACGGAACGGTCCCGCCCACAAACATGCCTTTTTTGCGACTGGCTTCCATTTTATCCTGTACCCTTTGAGCAATAATTTCGCGCTCAAACTGGCTGAAGGTGATCAAAATATTCAGCATCATTCGTCCGGAAGGTGTCGCTGTATTGATTTCCTGGGTCACTGCAACAAACTGAACACCCCACTCATCAAATTTCTTTGAAAGATCGGCAAAATCGCAAATTGATCGTGAAAGACGGTCGATCTTATAAACAACAATAATATCCACCAATCCAGCTTCGCAATCGCTGAGCAGTCGTTGTAACGCAGGGCGGTTGGTATTTCCCCCAGTGTACCCTCCGTCATCGTAATGCTCTGTGGCTATGTCTGCATAGTAGCGGCATAGTATGCGTAGTCAAGGGCGAGGTACGGAGCCTCGCCGAGCGCCGGAAATAACCTCAAAACAGGAGAAAAAAATATGCGCGCAATAAAAATCGACCCGGTCGCAAAGACCATCACGGAGATCGAACTCGCCCAGAACCCCAACGAAACCTAGCAGGAGCTTTACGACCTGATCGGATGCGACCTTGTTGAGCTGATTCAGCTTGATCGCGGAATCATTATGGTGGTGGACGAAGAAGGCAAACTCAAGGAAATCAAAGGCGGTTTTACTTTCCTCGGTTGGGGAGAAGTTATCGCCGGAACGGGCATTGTCCTCGGCGGCAACAGCAGTCGGCTCAAAGCCTTGCAGGAAAACCTCGCCAGCTTTGAGATGATGACCGAATGGGTGGATGCGGCAGATGTACCGCCAGCAACCTCCTTTGTAACATCGTTTTAACGCAGCATGGATACCGCCCTTGTCAAGTCGCAATGGCGGTATTTCTCCGCAAATATGGATATATTATTATGCCCCATCGCACTCAAAACCGTAATAAAATAACGCCACCTGTTCGCCATAAACGGCCAACTGTCCGCTTATGTGGTGATAGGATGAACCGCCCCGATCGTGCTGAAAACTGTCAGCCGCGACTGGCGGCTTTCTGGGCGTTTTTCGGCGTTCAAACTATTTGCAACATATTCCGCAATATCAACTTGCAATATTCGCTATTCCACGCTTATATATGTCGTAAGCTAAATTTTGGAGGTAAATCAATGAATACCATGTTTTTGTATTTCGCCTACGGCAGTAATATGAACCCGGCACGAATGTCAAAGCGGTGTCCGGGAGCAATCGACCTGGGCGGTGCAAACCTCTATCATCACCGTGTTGCGGAACGGCTGTACGCCGACATCGACTTTGTTGAAGGTGCAGAGACCGAGGGCGTCCTTTACGTAATCACGGAAGAGCATCTGCGGAAACTGGACCGCTTTGAAGGCTACCCCTCGGTGTACCGCCGGATTTGGGTGGATGTAGAATTTGAGGGGTGCATCTATCAGGCGGTGACCTACGAAATGGCATGGAACACCAAGATTGCCCGGAGCGGACTCCGCTATCCCGAAGAATACCGTCTGCTCTGTTCAAACGGAGCAAGAGTCCATAATATCAAAAACAACTTCACCAAGAAAAGAAAGGTCACA